>NZ_JBIWCN010000003.1:381046-509909 GCF_044761525.1 Streptomyces sp. NPDC097595
ACCCCCCCGGGCGGCCCCGCAATTTGGTGTAACTAACTACGCCGGGCGGGGGGGGGGGGGGGGGGCCCCCCCCCCCCCCCCCCCCGCTTCCGTCTGCGGTTTGCTCAGTCCCGGCGGACCGTGATCGTCGTCCACGCGCCGACGTGCACCTGGTCGCCGTCCTGGAGCGGGACGGGGACGTAGGGCTGGATCGGCTCCTCGGAGCCGTTGACCGTCGTGCCGTTGGTGGAGTTCTGGTCGACCACGGCCCAGCTGCCGTCCGGCTGCTGCACCAGCACGGCGTGCTGGTGGGAGACGCCCGGGTCCTCCGGCGGCACCGACAGGTCGATGTCCGGAGACTCGCCCGTGCTGTGCCGACGGCGGCCGATCGTGATCTGCCCGCCGGTGAGCGCGAGCTGCTGCTCCGGGGAGTACGCGGGCAGGTTGAGCCCGGTCGCCTCGGGGCCGCTGCGCTGCATCATCGCCAGGAAGTACTCACGGTCGGGCGCGATGAACGCGGTCCAGTTGTTGGACAGCGGCGGCCGTCCGGGGCCGGGACCGTGCTGCGGACCGGGGCCGTGCTGTCCGGGGCCGGGGCCCTGGGGGCCGCCGTGCTGCGGACCCGGGCCGTGGTGGCCGGGACCGGGGCCGCCGTGCTGGCCGGGCCCCTGCTGCCCCGGGAACGGGGGCTGCGGGCCCGGGCCCGGCGGGGGCGCGGGCTGCGAGGGCGGGGACAGCAGCCAGTCGTCGCCGTCGGTGCGCGGCGGGGCCGGCGGGGGCGCCGTCTGCTGCTGGAAGGCGGGCGGCGCGCCCTGCTGCTGGAACGGCGGCGGCGAGCTCTGCGGGCCGCCCTGCGGACCCTGCTGGTACGGGGGCGGAGGCCCCTGCGGACCGGGACCGTGCTGGCCGGGGCCCTGCGGACCGGGACCGTGCTGGCCGGGGCCCTGCGGACCGGGACCGTGCTGGCCGAACGGCGGCGGGCCGCCCTGCGGGCCCTGGCCGCCGGGGCCGCCCTGGCCGAACGGCGGCTGCCCCTGGCCCTGGTGGCCGGACTGGCCCGGGCCCGTGGAGAGGGGCTCGGCGGACCGGTTCACCTGCGAGGGGCGGGAGCCCTGGTAGTCGAAGGGGTCGCGGGACTGCGGCGGGCCGGGCGGCGGCTGCTGCGCCGGGAAGCCCGGCGGCCGGTTGCCGGCGGGGCCGGGGTCGTTCGGGAGGTCGTGCCGGGGGGCCAGCGGGGTGTAGGACGTCGCCGTGTTCGTGAGGAAGTTCCAGCGGCACTCCTCGCAGAACGGCGCCATCGCCTCGCGCGGCGTGCGGCACTGCGGGCACAGCTCGGCCTGGGCGGTCGCGTCCGGGTCGTGCGGCCGGGGGTATCCGTAACCGTGTGCGGGCGGCGGGGGAGGCGGCGGGGGGACCGCACCCGCAGGCGCGCCCGCCCCGGTCATGCGGTGGCCGCAGACCTCGCACCAGTCCTCGGAACCCGACTGGTGTCCGTTCGGGCAGGTCGGCATGTCGGCGCTTCCCCCTCTCCTTCTCCGGCCCGCAGGCCGTCATGTGGCGTGCTCCGCCGCCCGGCGGACCTGAACCGGCGGGCGGCTGATCGTTGCGGATATGTGGTTATTTCTTGACGCGGACCGTCTTCGTGGAGCGCGTTTCGAGAGTCATCTCGTCCGCTTCCGCGACCTTCGCCTTCAGTCGCACAGTACCCGTCGCCGCATCGACGACGTCTACCACCTTCGAAAGCAGTTTCGCAGTGTCCTCGTTCCCGGACGCCGACGCCAACTGCACCGCTCGGCCCAGTTTGGCCGTGGCCCCGTCGAAGTCTCCCGACTTGCGGGCATCGAGCCCCTGCTGGATGACTTGTGCTAGTTCGGCCTGGCCCGTGTAGTGCGCCACCTGCGGATTGATCGAGGTCGACGCCACCATGTCGTCCGTCCACACCGCCCGTACCAGCCCCTGCGAGAGCGTCTGCGGCGCCCCGCCCGATGGGTCGGGAAGGATCAGCGAGACCCGGGCGGCGAGCATCTCCTGACCGATGCCGGCCTCCGGGACCCGGACGCACACGTGGTAGTCGCGGGACTCGTCGCCCCAGGAACCGGTCGGGTAGTCCCCGGCGCGGGGGCCCGCCTCGGTGCGGCGGCCGGTCAGGTCGGCGACCGTCGGCGCCACCTGCTTCACGAACTGGATCTCCACGCCGACCGGGGTCCAGAGCCGCAGCGCCACGTCCGCGACCTCCTTGCCCATGGCGTTCTCCATCATCCGCGTGAAGTCCGCCGCGAGCCCGGCCGGGTCGGCGACGATGTCGGCGGTGCCGAGGAGCGCCGAGGCGATCCCTGTGACTTCTTTCACCTCCCAGTCGGTGCCGACCCCGCGGGCGTCACAGGTGAACCGGCCCGCGCAGGCGTCGAGCGCCGCGCGCAGGTCCTCGGGCGACTCGTGCTCGTTGCGCCCGTCGGTGAGCAGGATGCCGTGCCGGATGTCCACGTCCGCCGCGCCGAGCAGCCGGTCCGCCAGCCGCAGCCAGGTCCCGATCGCCGTACCGCCGCCCGCGCTCAGCCGGCGCAGGGCCTCCCGGGCCTCGGCCCGGGTCCGCGGGTCGGCGACCGCGAGTCGGCCGTTGCCCGGGTAGACCTCCTTGGCCACGTGCGTCCCGGCGACCACGGCGAACGAGGTGCCGTCGCGCAGGGTGTCCACGGCCGCCGCCGTCGCGTCGCGGGCGTTGCGCATCTTGGTCGGCGGGTAGTCCATCGAACCGGAGCAGTCCACCATGATCACCACGGCGGCCCCGGCGGCCCGCCCCGGCAGCGGTACGCCCCCGGTGGTGCCGCCCCCGGTCGAGGTGACCGTGATGATGCCGTTGACCTCGCGGCCGCCCTCGGGCAGGAACTCGTTCTGGTACACCTCGACGGAGAACTGCGGCACGTTCGACTTGGAGAAGTTGGCCATCTGATCGGCTCCTTGAGGCTCCACGTCTCGATGAAGCCAGAGGTACGGACAAAGGCGTAGAGGGGTGAATCACCCGGTATCAGGCGGAGCCTGCCCCTTGCGGTGACACGGCGAACGGCAGCAGGGCCACTGTTACGTTGTCGTGGCCGCCGCCGTCCAGGGCGTGGCCGACCAGGACCTGGGCGCCGTGCAGCGGGCGGGCGTACGCGTCCTCGGGCACCGCGGCGGCCATCTCGGCGGCGGACTCCGCGTAGTTCCACAGGCCGTCCGTGCAGACCACCACGACGCCCGGCCGGTCCGGCTTGAACGAGGCGGTGTGCGGCTCCAGTTCGTACGCGTCCGCGCCGAGCCAGCCCGTGATGGCGTGGGCGCGCTCGTCCGCGTACGCCTCCGCCTCGTTCATCAGGCCCGTCGCCACCATCTGCGCGGCCCACGAGTCGTCCTCGGTGAGCCGGGCGGGCGCGGTGGAGCGGTCCTCGGGCACCCAGTACACGCGGCTGTCGCCGACCCAGCCGACGACGAGCAGGCCGCTCGCCATGACCGCGCCGACCAGGGTGCACGCCGGGGCGTTCTGGTGGCGGTGCTGCTCGCGCTCCTGACCGGCCTGCTCGGCCAGCCGGTTGACCGACTCCGCGGCCGCCACGATCGCCTCGTGCATCGCCTGCTGCGGGTGCGTGCCGCGCGGCAGCGACGCCAGCAGGGACTCGTTGGCCGCGCTCGCCGCCGCCGCCGACGCCTCGTCGGGCCGGCTGGCCGAGGACACCCCGTCGCAGACGATCGCCACGACGGCCGCCGAGCCGTCCGGCAGGGCCGTCGTGGACACCGCGAACGAGTCCTCGTTGCGATGGTGGCGCAGCCCCCGGTCGCTCACCGCGGCGACCGAGCCGAGCTCCTGCTCCATGTGGTCGCGCTCGCGCGGCTGCGCGTGGCCGCAGTTCTCGCAGTAGCCGTCGCCGTCGACCCGCCCGGCCCGGCAGGCCACGCACACCTTGCCGCCGGCCGCCGGGGCCGGGGCGGGCGCGGGGGCCTGCTGCGGGGGCTCCGGGACCGCCCGGGGATCGGGCGCCCCGCCCGGGGCGGCCAGCTCGAAGTCGCCGGATGCGCCCGGCCCGTCGTAACGGACCCCGGAGACCGGGTCGGCGGCCGTCGCACCCGGGGTGGTGATGGCGACCGTCGGGCGGTCGCGGGGCGGCTCGGGCACGGCCGACAGGTCGTACCCGCAGGCGCCGCAGAACAGGTCGCCCTGCTCCAGCGGCTCCTCGCAGCCGGGGCACCTCGGCAAGGCGGTCTCCTGGTGGTTCTGCGACATGTTCACACCCACGTTCGGGGGCGGAAGCGGTTGGCCCGCTCCACCAGTTCGATCCTCTCGGCCCCGGGCTCCGCGAGCCGGGCGAGCATCCGGTACGCACGCTCCAGACCGAACCGCAGTCCGCGCTCGTCCAGCTCGCTGCCGAGCAGCGTCCCCGGGCCGTGCGGCCCGGCGTGCGCGGCCGGCTGCGGCCCCGAAGGGCTACCGGAGAGTACCCAGTCCAGCGCGGTCCCCAGCACCTCGGTCGAGAGGCGCTCCCGCCGGACCGCGTCGAGCCCCAGCCCCGAGAGGGCCGACACCTGGGCCGAAGCGGCCGTCAGGTCCGCCATCAGCGGCTCCTGCGGGGCCCGTTCACGCAGCCGGGCCCGGACGGCGGCGATCCGGGCCGCCGTGTAGTGGATCGACGCCTCCGGCACCGACTCCAGCGTCCGGACGGCCGCACTCCGGTCACCGGCCGCGATCTGCACCCGGGCCAGACCGAAGGCCGCGCTGACGAAGCTCGGGTCGGTCAGCCACACCAGCCGGTAGTACTCGGCGGCGTTGTCCAGCTGCCCCAGCACCTCCGCGCAGATACCGAGGGCCAGCTTCGGCGCGGGCTCCCCGGGGAACGCGTCGTACACCGCGTCGAACGACAGCGCGGCGTTCTCCTTGTCGCCGGTCACCAGCGAGGTGAGGCCCCGGTACCAGACGACGCGCCAGTCGTCGGCGTGCTGCCCCTCCAGGGCGGCCAGGGTCTGCGCGGCGGCGGCGACCTCGCCCATCTCCAGGTGGGCCCGCAGCTCGCGCAGCCGGGTCTCCAGCGATGCGGCCGGCACCGCCTGCAACGCGGCGATCAGCTCGGCGGGCGCCGACGCCATCACCCCGGCCAGGAAGCCCGCGTTCGGGTCGCTCGCGTCCACCCGGGGCACGGGCAGCGCGAGCGAGGTCCCCCGCACGTCGAGCCCGGCCAGCCGGGGCACCCCGGAGCCCGCCGGCACCGGAGCGGCACCGGGGGAGGGGACCGGGCTGCGCGGCGCGGGGACGCTCGCGGCGGGCGCGTACGGCAGGGGGCCCGGGCCGGTGCCCGCCCCACCCGGCGTACGGACATGGGTGGATGCCGAGGGCACCGGGGCGGCGCCCGTGGGCGAGGCGGGGGGCGGCCCGGCGGGCAGCGCCCCCGGTATCCCGCCGGGCGGGGTGGCGGCGGGCGCCGGGGCGCCCGTGCCGTTCCGGCGGCCGAAGCGGCCCCCGGACGCGGCGGCGGTCCGCGCGCCCAGGTGCGACACCTCGCCCGCCCCGTCCGCGAACAGCTCCGTGTCGGTGACCCGCAACTCCGCGCCGAACAGCGTGGACAGCGCCGGGCGCGGGCGCCCCGACTGGAGCGAGACCACCTCGCGCAGCACGCCCGTCAGCTGCTCGGCCATCTCCGCCGCCGAGGCGAACCTGCGGGCCGGGTCGGGGTCGGTGGCGCGTACCAGGAGCCGGTAGAACGACTCGTAGCTCCGGAACACCTCGATGTTGTCCGGGTCCGGGAGCGAGTCCACGAAGACGTTCGTGTACCCCTGGAAGTCGAAGGTGAGCACCGCGAGCGTGCGGGCCACCGTGTACAGGTCGGAGGCGACCGACGGGCCCAGCTCCGCCACCTCGGGCGCCTGGTAGCCGACGGTGCCGTAGATCGCCGACTCCTCGTCGTCCATCCGGCGGACCGCGCCCATGTCGATCAGCTTCAGCTGGTCCTCGGTCTGGATCGCGTTGTCGACCTTGAAGTCGCAGTACAGCAGGTTGCGGCTGTGCAGATGGCCCAGCGCCTCCAGGGCCTCGATGCCGAACGCGCACGCCTGCTCGACCGGCAGCGGATCGCGCTTCCCGGCCGGTGTGCGGCGCTCGTTGGCGATCTCCTTGAGCGACTTGCCGCCGACGTACTCCATGACGATGTAGCCGTCGAGCGAACCGGTCCGCTGGTCCAGGTGCTCCACGAAGTTGTAGATCCGGACGATGTTGGAGTGCTCGATCTCCGCGAGGAACCGCCGCTCCGAGATCGCCGCCGCCATCGCGTCCTGGTCACCCGTGTCGAGCAGGCCCTTGAGCACCACCCAGCGGTCCGAGACCGCCTTGTCCACCGCGAGGTAGACCCAGCCGAGCCCGCCGTGCGCCAGACAGCCCGCGACCTCGTACTGCCCGTGGACGACGTCCCCCGCCTCCAGCTTCGGCACGAAGGAGTACGGGTGGCCGCACTTGGTGCAGAACCCCTCGGTGCGGCCCGGCCGGTCGCCCCGGGCCCGGCCCACCGGCGCCCCGCAGTCGGAGCGCGAGCAGAACCGCTTGCGCTCGGGCACCTCCGGGTTCTCCATGACGGCCGTACGCGGATCGGGCCGCGGCACGTCCGGCACCTGCACCAGACCCGCGCCCAGCCGGTTGCGGCCCGAGGCGTTGGTCGACTTGGCGGAGGAGCGCACCGACACCGACTGCGCGCCGGTCCGGCCGGACAGCGACAGGGACCGCGAGAGCCGCCCCGACACCGAACGCCGGGAGGTCGACGAACGCGACGAGGAGCGCGAGGACGCCTGTGAACTGCTGCGTGCCGAAGCACTGCTGGAGCCCCGGCCGCCGCCCGCGATCCCGGTGGGCGGCGAGCTCACCATCCCGTTCGGCGACACGACGGGCGCCAGACCGCAGGTGTCGCAGTACAGCTCACCGCCGCCCATGTCCTCGTAACTGCCCTCGCACGCGGGGCGCTGGCACTGCGTACTCATGTCCGTTCCCCCTCTTCGCCCCGCCGCCACGACGGATTGTCACCTCTGCCCAGCAGCTCCAGCGCCGCGTCCTGGTAGCGCTGCACCGCCTGCGCCGCGACCCGCAGATCGCACGGGGCGCTCCACAGCATCCGGCGCGCCGCGTCGTACCGCTCGATCAGGACCGGGTCCTCCGCCAGCCCGTGGCGGGCCACCTTCGCCTTGTACGCGTCGAGCCGGCCGCGCAGCTCCGCCCGGACGGCCAGCGGCGCGGTCACCGCCGTCAGCTGCTCGCGGGCCCGCAGCAACTCCTCCTCGGCCTCCCGCTCCAGGGTCTCCAGGAGCGGCGAGAGGCGGTGCCAGCGGGCATGCCTGCGGTACTCCGAAGCGGCGGCCAGCCGCTCCTGGAGCGCGGTCGGCGGTCCGTTGACCACCGGCACCTCCGACGCGGCGATCTTGGCCAGCACCTCGCCGCGCGCCACCCGGGCCTCGGCCAGCGTGCGGTCGGCCCGGGACAGCACATCGCGCAGGTGCACCAGCCGCTGCTCGGCGTCCTGCCGTACGGCGAGCACCGCCTCGACCTCGCGCCGCACCTCCTCCAGCGCCTGGGCCGCCCGGTCGTAACGCGCCGTGTCGGGGCGGCCGCCGCCGGGCGCCGCGCTCCCGGGCCCCGGCAGCCAGAAGGCCAGCGGGTCCGAGATCACCTGCGCCCGCAGCGTGGCCAGCTCCGCGGTGATCGCCTCCAGCTCGTCGCCCGCCGGGTGCTCGCCGGGCCGGACGCCCACCGAGTGCGCCAGCGAGTGGGTGCGGCGCAGCTCGGCGGCGAGGAGGTCTATACGGGCGGGCATCGCCGACCACACGGTGTCCGAGGCCACCACCATGTCCAGGGCGCTCGCGTACAGGCCGTTCATCCGGGAGACCAGCTCCTCCAGCGTGAACCGCTCGGAGAGGCGGGCCGGGCCGGTGACCGACGGGTCGTGCCCGGCGGCGCCGTGCGCCACGACGACGCCCTCGCCGCGCAGCAGCTCGGTCAGGACCGTCAGGTCCTCCCGGTTGGGGTGGCGGCGCCGGGCCCGCACCTCACGGGCCCGCTCCAGCACCCCCGTATACGCGTCGAAGTAGCTCCACAGCAGCGTGACCGACCGCTCGGTGACGGCCCACCGCTCCTTGGTGACACCGGACAGCTCGGCGCCCTCCAGGAGCCTGCGGCCCGCGTGGTCCTGGAGGGCGAGGAGCGAGGTCTCGATCGCCTCGTGCTCCGCGCCGAGCCGGGACAGCGCACGGTCGGCCTCGTCCCGGTCCATGACCGGACCGGGCGGCCGGGCCGCATAGCCGGGGAAGGGGCCGGCGACGCCCATCGATCACCTCTCCGCTCTCCCCGCCGGGCCTGGGCCCCGCGGGATCAGTGCCGCCGCCCGCAGGGCGGGGCCGTCGCTAGTCCCGGTACTTCGGCTCCGGCGGCCCCTGGACCCCCGGCAGGCCCTCCTGGAGCCAGGACCGGTACGACTTCATCCAGAGGCTGTCCGCGCCACCGGCCCGGTAGTCGACCAGGACCTTGTTGACCCGGGACACCAGGTCGTCCGCGCCCTTCTTCGTGGCGACGCCGTAGTACTCCGTGGTGAACGGGTCGCCCTTCAGCTCGACCGCCGGGTCCTGAGCGGCCTGGCCCGCTGCCAGCGCGTTGTCCGTGACGACGGCGTCGACCTCGCCCAGCTGGAGCCGTACCAGGCAGTCCAGCTGGTTGGGGACGGTCAGCCGGTCCTCGTCGGCCGGGGTGCCGTCGTGCTCGTCCTTGAAGACCGAGCCGAACGACTCCTTCTCCAGCGCCTCGTACGCCGTGGAGCCCTCGGCGGTGCAGATGCGCTTGCCGCGCAGCGTGGAGTTGAAACCGGTGATCGAGTGGTCCTCCTTCGCGGCCAGGACCTGCTGGCCGGCCTGGAAGTACGCCGTGGAGAACGAGACCTGCTTCAGCCGGGCGCAGTTGATCGTCATCGTCCGCACGACCACGTCGACCTTGTCGTTCTCCAGCGCGGCGATGCGCTGGTTGGTCGGGATCGCCCGGAAGATCACCTTGTCGCCGTCGCCGAGGATGTCCTTCGCGAGGGCCCGGACCAGGTCGATGTCGAAGCCTTCGAGATTCCCGGTCGCCGGATTGCGGAAGCCCCACTGGAAGCTGTTCTGGTCGACGCCCGCGATGAGCTTGCCGCGCTCCTTGATCTTGCGGACCGCGTCCCCGTCCGCCTCGCCTGGCCGCAGGCTCGCCTCCGGGTCCGTGCAGCCGTCGGCCTTCGCCTGGAGGGCGTGCGCCGCGCCCGGCCCCGTCACCTGGGGGCCGAAGACGTCGTCGCCCGCGTGGGAGAGGGGCAGCAGGGTCAGCGACGCGGTCAGCGCGCAGGCGGCGGCCATCGCCGTCACCCCGCCCCACCCGCGCAGCCGGCGCAGTGCCCCACGGCCCGCATTCGGGTCCTTCGCTGTCATCGCTCCCCCTGTCACCGGAACTCCGAGAGCCTGCGGTTGACCCCGACGATCGCCGCGACCGCGCCCAGCACGGCCAGGATCGCCGCGCCGACCGGCAGGCCCCCCAGGGCGCCGCGGCCGTCCCGCGCGGCCCGGGTGAAGTCGTCCTGCTCGTGCGCCAGGGCGTCGCGCAGCGCGTCGTCCACCTTCTTGAAGGACTCGCCCGTGGAGTTCTCCTGGCCGATGATCTGCTCCAGGGCCGATTCGTAATCCCCGGCGTCGTCGGTCTTGCGGGCCGTACGGTGGCGGCCCTGCCACTCCTCGACCGCCGCGGCCGCCGCGGCGACCGGCTTGCCGCCCTCGCCGTCCCCGGTCTCGTCGGCCAGCTTCGCCGCCGCGGCCAGCTCCCCGCCGAGCGCCTTCATGCCCGCCGTGTAGTCGGTCTCGTACTTGTCGTTCTTGCCGTCCGCGGTGAGCACCGCGCCCCGGGCGACCACCGTCAGGTTCTCGTCGGCGCGCGCCTTCAGCGAGTCGATGCGGGCCCGGTTGAGCACGTCCATGGGCCGCTGCCCGTGCGAATCGGCTTCGGCCAGGCCGGACCTGGCCACCGTGTGCCCGACCGCGAGCCACAGCAGCAGCACCGTCGTCGCGGCCGTCGCGGCCAGCAGTCCGTGGTTGAACACCCGATTCGTCCGGCGGTAGTTGCGGCGCTGCGCCCAGGCCAGCACGGCCAGCGCGACGATGCCGGCGACGAGCGAGAAGAGCGGCCAACTCCGGGCGGAACTCTGGTCGTCGCCGAGCCGGCCGGTCTCCGCCGCGTACAGTCGCTCGGCGGCCGGCAGCAACTCGCCGGACATCGTCTGGTTCGCGTACCGCAGATAGGCGCCGCCCAGCGGGAGGCCCTGGCGGTTGTTGGCGCGGGCGCGCTCGATCAGACCCGTGTAGCGGGGGAGCCCCTCGTTGAGCGTGGTGATCTCGCGGCCGGACGCGGTGGCCGCGTCCGTGTTCGCCGCGGCCTTCACCAGGAGCCGGGACGCCTCCTCGATGTCCTTCACATACTGGTCGTGCACCGCGCGCGGCTCCTGCGGCCCGGCCAGGAAGCCGCTCGCCGCCGCCGCGTCCGCGTCCGCGAGCGAGCGGTAGATGCCCGCCGCGTCCGCGCTCAGCGGCTGGCTGCGCTCCACCACGTCGTCGGCGGAGGCGGCCCGGTCGTTGATCTCGAAGGCCGTCACCGCCCCGAACGCGAGGACCAGGAGCGCCAGGACGGCCCCGATGATGCGCAGCCGGCCCGGTTCGGTGGTCGCGGCGGCACGCAGCCGTCCCACGACGACGGCCAGGGTGCTCGGCTGCGGCGGCACGGGCGCGGGCGCCGGCGCGGGCGCGGCCTCCGGCGCGGGCTGCTGCCCCAGCGCGCGTTGCTGCGCCTCACGCGCACTCGGCGGGTGTGTCACTCGACCTCCCCCTCGGTCACTGACGGCGGCCCGCCCCCGGCCGTTCGGGGGACTGGTGCCCGGCCAGAAGTATGGCCTCAGGTACCGGCACCCACATCCAGAACGCCTGGATCGGGCACCGGACCACGCAGCGGCCGGCCACGACCGGCCGCGGTCAACCGCATTCGATCAAGACCGGCGCCGTTGATCAAGGCGAACGGCACGATCCCCCTCCGGACCGTCCTCCCCATCAACAACACGACTGGGACGCCCGATCGGTTCCCTCAACCCCGAAAGGCGCCCCGCAACCCGCAGGCTACGGGACGCCCCTGACGGGCCGGCGGTCAGGCGTACTGCGCCCGCAGCCTCGCGTGCACCTCGGGCGCCGCGCCCGTGTGGTCCAGGCCCAGGAGCCCCGCGCCGAGGACCGGCGACTCCCGCACCACGCGCACCACGGCCTTCGGGGCCCGCGCCGCGAGGAGTTCGCGGATGCGGTCGTCCAACTGCGGATGGCACGCGGCCAGCACGCTGCCGCCGAGCAGCACCGGCGCCTCCTCGTCCAGCAGCCCGAGGCGGTTCAGCGCGACCGAGGCCAGCGCCACGACCTCCTCGGCCAGCCGGTCCACCAGGGCCCGCGCCACCGGATCGCCGGCGGCTCCCGTCGCGAAGAGCACCGGGGCCAGCTCGTGGCGGCGCTCCGGCGCGATGCGGCCCAGGTGCAGCGCCTCGATCAGCGCGTACATCGAGTCGAGCCCGAAGTGCGCGGGGAGCGTCCGGGCCAGCTCGGTCGGCTCGCCCCGGCCGTCCTCGGCGCGCGCGGCGAACCACAGCGCCTCCTCGGACAGGCCCGAACCGCCGCCCCAGTCACCGGAGATCCGCCCGATCGCCGGGAAGCGCGCGGTGCGCCCGTCCGGGACCATGCCGACGCAGTTGATGCCCGCGCCGCACACCACGGCCACGCCGCGCGGTTCGTCGACCCCGGCCCGCAGGATCGCGAAGGTGTCGTTGCGCACCTCGACGGTCCGGCCCCAGCCGCGCGCGGCCAGCGCCGCCGTCAGCTGCTCCTCCTCGACCGGCAGGTCCGCGTTGGCCAGGCAGGCGGAGACATGGGCGACCTGCCCGGCGTCCGCCCCGGCCTCGGTGAACGCCCGCTCCACCGCCGCGCCGAGCACGTCGACGGCCGTCTCCACACCGGCCAGGGGCGGCTGGAACCCGCCGCCCCTGGCCGTGGACAGCACCGTGCCGTCCGCACCGATGAGGGCCACATCGGTCTTGCTGTTCCCCGCGTCGATCGCGAGGACGGAACCGTTCACGCCCACGCGAGGTGCTCCCGGTTGTGCGCGATCAGCTTGTCGGTCAGCGCCTCGGCGTACGCGAACTGGCCGATCAGGGGGTGCGCGAGCAGCGCCTTGAACACCCGGTCCCGGCCGCCGTGCAGCGCGGCCTCCAGGGCCAGGTCCTCGTAAGCCGTGACGTTGGCGATGAGCCCCGCGTACAGCGGGTCCAGGGCGGGCACGGCGAGCGGGGTCGCGCCCGAGCCGTCGACCTTCGCCTGGACCTCGATGACCGCGTCGTCCGGGAGGAAGGGCAGGGTGCCGTTGTTGTACGTGTTGACCACCTGGTGCGCCGAGCCGCCGCCGCCCAGGAGGGCCGCCGCCAGGTCCACGGCCGCCTCCGAATAGAAGGCGCCGCCGCGCTTGGCGAGCAGCGCGGGCTTCTCGTCCAGCGCCGGGTCGCCGTACATCGCCAGGAGCTCCTTCTCCATGGCGGCGACCTCGGCGGCCCGGGAGGGCTTGGTGCCGAGCTCGCGGACGACCTCGTCGTGCGCGTAGAAGTACCGCAGGTAGTACGAGGGGACGACGCCGAGCCGGTCCACGATCGCGCGCGGCATGTGCAGGTCGTCCGCGATGGCGTCGCCGTGCTCGGCGATCAGGCGCGGCAGCACGTTCTCGCCCTGGGGGCCGCCGAGGCGCACCCCCAGCTCCCAGGTGAGGTGGTTCAGCCCGACGTGGTCGAGGTGCACCTCGCCGGGGGCCACGTCGAGCAGCCGGGCGAACTTGCGCTGGAAGCCGATGGCCACGTTGCACAGGCCGACGGCCTTGTGCCCGGCCTGGAGCAGGGCGCGGGTGACGATGCCGACCGGGTTGGTGAAGTCGATGATCCAGGCGTCCGGGTTGGTGCGCCGGACGCGTTCGGCGATGTCCAGGACGACCGGAACGGTGCGCAGGGCCTTGGCGAGGCCGCCGGCCCCGGTGGTCTCCTGGCCGATGCAGCCGCACTCCAGGGGCCAGGTCTCGTCCTGGTTGCGGGCGGCCTGGCCGCCGACGCGCAGCTGGAGCAGGACGGCGTCCGCTCCGGCGACGCCCGCGTCGACGTCCGATGTGGTGACGATGCGGCCCGGGTGGCCCTGCTTGGCGAAGATCCGCCGGGCGAGGCCGCCCACGAGGTCGAGCCGGTCGGCGGCCGGGTCGACGAGGACCAGCTCCTCGACCGGCAGCGTGTCACGCAGCCGGGCGAATCCGTCGATCAGTTCGGGGGTGTAGGTGGACCCGCCACCCACTACAGCGAGCTTCATGGTTCAGCCCTTTACTCCGGTCAGTGTGACGCCCTCGACAAAAGCCTTCTGTGCGAAGAAGAAGACGACGATCACGGGGGCCATGACCAGAACGGTCGCGGCCATGGTCAGGTTCCAGTCGGTGTGGTGCGCGCCCTTGAAGGACTCAAGGCCGTAACTCAGCGTCCAGGCCCCCGGGTTCTCGGAGGCGTAGATCTGCGGGCCGAAGTAGTCGTTCCAGGCGTAGAAGAACTGGAAGAGGGCGACGGCGGCGATCCCCGGCTTGGCCATCGGCACCACCACGCGCAGCAGGGCGCGCAGTTCGCCGCAGCCGTCGACCTTCGCCGCGTCGAGGTACTCGTCGGGGATGGTCAGCAGGAACTGCCGCAGCAGGAAGATGGAGAACGCGTCGCCGAAGGCCATCGGGATGATCAGCGGCCACAGCGTGCCGGACAGGTCCAGCTGCTTGGCCCAGAACAGGTACATCGGGATGACCACGACCTGCGGCGGCAGCATCATCATCGAGATGACGAGCATCAGCGACAGATGCCGGCCCCGGAAGCGGAACTTGGCGAGCGCGTACGCCACGGGCAGCGAGGACACCACCGTGAGGACGGTGCCCAGACCCGCGTACAGCAGGGTGTTCCGCCACCAGGTCAGGAAGCCCGGGGTGTCGAACACCCGTTTGTAGTTGGCCCACTCGAAGGGGTGCGGCCAAAGGTCCCGGGTGAGGGCCTGCTGGTCGCTCATCAGCGAGGTGAGCACGAGGAAGACGAACGGCAGGACGAAGAAGAGGGCCGCCGCCACGCCGAGCGCGTGCACGGCGATCCAGTTCAGCAGCGCCTTGCGGCGCGCGACGCGCTGCGCGGGGGAGACGGGGTCACCCACCGGTCCGGCGGTCTTCGGGAGGTCGAGAACCTGCGCCATGTCACTCACCTGCCTGGATCAGTCCGCTGCGGCGCCGCATCAGCAGTGCGGTGAACGCCATGGCGAGGACGAAGAGTACGAGCGCGACCACACAGGCGGAGCCGTAGTCGAAGCGCTGGAAACCGAGGTTGTAGACCAGCTGCGGAAGCGTCAGTGTCGACTTGTCGGGATAGCCGGGTTCGAACTGCTGGCCCGAGCCGCCCATGACCCCGGACGCGACCTTCCCGGCCACCAGCGGCTGGGTGTAGTACTGCATCGTCTGGATGATGCCGGTGACCACGGCGAACATGATGATCGGCGAGATGTTCGGCAGCGTGACATACCGGAACCGGTGGTACGCGGTGGCTCCGTCCAGCTCCGCCGCCTCGTACTGCTCCTTCGGTACGTCGAGCAGCGCGGCCATGAAGATCACCATCAGGTCGCCCACCCCCCACACCGCGAGCGCGGTCAGCGCCGGCTTGGACCAGGTGGCGTCGGTGAACCAGCCGGGCGTGCCCATCCCCAGGTCGCCGAGGATCGAGTTGACCGGCCCGGTCCCGGGGTTGAGCAGGAAGACGAAGCCCAGCGTGGCCGCGACCGGCGGAGCGAGATAGGGCAGGTAGAACAGCGTCCGGAAGACACCGGTCCCCGTCTTGATCTTGGTGATCAGCAGCCCGACACCGAGTCCGAAGACCACCCGGCAGGTCACCATCACGATGACCAGCCACAGGGTGTTGCGCAGCGCCGGCCAGAACATCGGGTAGTCGTTGAAGACGTACGACCAGTTCTTGAAGCCGCTGAACTCGGGGGCGGCGAAGCCGTCGTAACTGGTGAAGGAGAAGTAGACCGTGGAGATCAGCGGGTAGGCGAAGAAGACGCAGAACCCGATCAGCCAGGGCGACATGAAGGCCGCCGTCCGAAGCGCCGACCTGCGGCGCTTCGAGCGGAGTGTGTACGTGCTCATCGCGTCGGTCCTACTTCGCCTGGGCGATCGCCGCGTCGATTTCCTTCGCGGTCTTCTCCAGACCCGCCTTGATGTCCGTCTGCTTGCCCTTCTCGACATCGAAGCCGAGGTTCTGCAGGGACGTCAGGTACGCGCCGCCGTTCACCGAGGGCGGGGTGGTGGTCGACTTCGGGTTGGCCGCGATGTCCAGGAAGACCTTGAAGCGCGGGTCGTACTTCAGCTTCGGCGACTTCAGCGCGGCCAGCGTGGAGGGCACGTTGTGGATGGCGTTGGCGAAGTTCACCACCGCGTCGGTGTCGGTCGTCATGAACTTGACCAGCTCCCACGCCGCGTTCTGCTTGCTGGACGTGGCGGCGATGCCCGCGATGGTGCCGGTCAGATAGCCCTTGCCGTACGTGTCGGCCTCGTCGTCCGCGACGGGCATCGGGGCCACCCCGATCTCGAAGCCGGGCTTGGTGTCCTCGGCCATGCCGAGCCGCCACTCGCCGTCCAGCTGCATCGCCACCTGGCCGGTGTGGAACGGGTGCTTGGCGCCCCACTCGTCACCGAAGCCGGTACGGAACTTCTCCAGCTTCGCGTAGCCGCCGAGCGAGTCGACCAGCTTCTTCTGGTTCGCGAGCAGCGCGGCGAACGCCGGGTCCTTCGCGATGTTCGACTTGCCGTCCGCGTCGAAGTAGGTGGGGTTCCAGGCGCCGAGGTAGTGCTCGGTGGTCGACTCGTAGCCGTGGTAGTTCGGCATGAAGCCCAGCTGCTCGTACGAGTCGCCCTTGGTCTTCGTCAGCTTCTTGGCGTCGGCCGCGAACTCGGACCAGGTCTTCGGCGGGTTCGCGATCCCGGCCTTCTTGAAGGCGTCCTTGTTGTAGTAGAGCCCGTACGCGTCACCCAGCAGCGGGACCGTGCAGCGCACCCCGTCGTACTGGGTGTACTCGTTCATCGCCTTCGGGAAGGTCGCCTCGGGGTCGATGCCGTCCTTCTTCAGGAACGGGTTGAGGTCCACGAACGCCTTCGAGGAGCAGAACTTGCCCACGTTGTTCGTGGTGAACGACGAGACGACGTCCGGCGCCTTGGACCCGCCGGCGCGCAGCGCCTGGTTGATCTTGTCGTCGGTCATGTTGCCGACGACCTTCACATGGATGTTGGGGTGGGCCTTCTCGAAGGCGGCGATCGTGGCCTCGATGCCCTTCACCTCGCCCGGCGCGCTCCAGCCGTGCCAGAAGGTGATGGTCGTCTCCTTGGAGGCGTCATCGTCGGCCCCGGAGCCGCTCTGCCCGGTACAGGCGGAGGCGAACAGGGCTATCGCGGCGGTCGCGGCGAGTGCGGCGGCCGGCTTCCGGCGGTTTCCGGACATGGTGAGGTCTCCCGGTGAAGCGGTGGGCTGGGACGGGGCGGGTACGGGAAAGGGGTGGCGTGAGAGGTCAGCGCGAGGTGTCGAACACTTCGTCGCGGGTGGTGGCGAGCGCGCTCTCCAGCGCCCCGCGCAGAACGGGCCGGTGGGTGACGTCCCCGGCGAGCAGCCGGGGCCTGGACGCGGCGAGCTCGGCCAGCTCGGCCGCGACCCGGGCGCGCAGCGGCTCCCCGCCGCGCGAGAACAGCTCGCCGGAGAGCACGACGATCTCGGGGTCGAGGACGGCGACCAGCGAGGCGAGGCCGGTCGCGAGGCCGGTGGCGAACCGGTCGAGCAGCGCGGCGTACGGCCCCGCCTCACCCCGCTCCTCCGCCTCGGCGGCCCGGCCCACCAGCTCGGCGGCGATCTCGTGGTGGGTGCCGGAGCCCGGCGCGTCCTCGATGCCCAGCTCCCGGGCCACCCGTGCGAGCACCTGGGCGCCCGCCAGCTCCTGGAAGCCGCCCGCGTTGGCCTTGGTGACCTGGCGGACCAGCGGCGCCCCCGGCACCGGCAGGAAGCCGACCTCGCCGGCGCCCCCGGTGAAGCCCCGGTGCAGCCGGCCGTTGATGACGAGTGCGGCGCCCAGGCCCTCCTCGTTCCACAGGAGCACGAAGTCGTCGTGGCCCCGGGCCGCACCGCTGCGCTGCTCGGCCACCGCGACGAGGTTGACGTCGTTCTCGTACTCGACGGGCATCGGCAGCACCGCCGCCAGCTCGTCGAGCAGCGTGGTGGAGTGCCAGCCCGGCAGGTGCGAGGCGTACCGCAGCCGGCCCGTGTTCGGGTCGAAGGCGCCCGGCGTGCCGATGACCACCCGGTGCACATCGGCCCGGGTCAGCCCGGCGGCCGCGACCGCGCCGTCCAGCGCCTCGGTCACCTCGCGCACCACGCTGTGGGCGCGCCGCCCGGGGGTCCGCAGCTCGAACTCGCCGACCGTCGCGCCGGTGACATCGGCGACGGCGGCGACGATCCGGTGGGCGTTCACATCGAGCCCGGCGACATGGGCGGCGGCGGCGTTGACCGCGTACAGCTGGGCGTTGGGGCCGGGGCGCCCGGCGGCGGTCCCGGTGGCGACGACGAGCCCGGCGGCTTCGAGGCGGGCCAGCAGCTGGGAGGCGGTGGGCTTGGAGAGCCCGGTGAGCTTCCCGATCCGGGTCCGCGACAGGGGGCCGTGCTCCAGGAGCAGATCGAGGGCGGCGCGGTCGTTCATGGCGCGCAGAACGCTGGGTGTGCCCGGCGTGTTTCCGGCCATGAGCGTGGCACCTGCCCTCTGTTAGGAAAGTTTCCTGTTCGGTGAGAGGAAGGTAGGGCCGGGGCCACCGGGGCGTCAATGACCTGACCCCCGGTGGCAACCAAAGCGTTACCGGGCCGGGCGGGCTACTTCGTGGTGCTCGGCGGGATCGGGGTCGTGGCGAGCGACTGCGGGGAGGTCGCCGAGGCGTACGCGGACGGGGCGGCCATCCCGGCCGTGGGGTCGGCGCCGTCGGGGGCCTCCTCCGGGGCGCCGGTCACCATGCTGATGCCGGCCGCGTCCAGCGCCACCTTGATGCGCCAGCGCAGCTCCCGCTCCACGCCGACCGCCTGGCCCGGCATGGTCTTCGCGCTCACCCGGACCGTCATCGAGTCCAGCAGCACCGTGTCCAGGCCCAGGATCTCCACCGGGCCCCACAGGCGCTCGTTCCAGGGGTCCTCCTTGGCCATCTCCTGGGCCGCCTCGGTGATCACCGCGCGGATCTTCTCCAGGTCCTCCGTCGGGCGGACCTGGACGTCGACGCCGGCCGTGGACCAGCCCTGGCTGAGGTTGCCGATCCGCTTGACCTCACCGTTGCGGACGTACCAGATCGCGCCGTTCTCGCCGCGCAGCTTGGTGACGCGCAGGCCCACCTCGATGACCTCGCCGGAGGCGACGCCCGCGTCGATCTGGTCGCCCACCCCGTACTGGTCCTCCAGGATCATGAAGACCCCGGACAGGAAGTCGGTGACCAGGTTGCGGGCGCCGAAGCCGAGTGCGACCCCGGCGACCCCGGCGGAGGCCAGGAGCGGGGCCAGGTTGATCTGGAACGCGCCCAGGATCATCAGCGCCGCGGTGCCCAGGATCAGGAACGAGGCCACCGAACGGAGCACCGAGCCGATCGCCTCCGACCGCTGGCGGCGGCGCTCCGCGTTGACCAGGAGGCCGCCGAGCGCGGTGCCCTCCACCGCCTGCGCGCTGCGGTTCATCCGTTCTATGAGCTTGGTCAGGGCGCGGCGGACGGCGATGCGCAGAACGACCGCGATCGCCGCGATCAGGACGATCCGCAGCCCGGTGTTCAGCCAGGTGGACCAGTTCTCCTCGACCCAGCCCGCGGCGTCTCCCGCCTGCTTCGCGGCTTCGTCCAGCGAGCCGCCCGGCTCCGGTGACGGGGCTGCGGCCAACAGGGCGGACAGGGACACGGCGAGACCTCCAGGGGGCGGGCGCTGAGCGGAAGAGCGCTGAACAACCACACTAACGGGGGACCCGCGCGGGAAAAATTCCTTCCAGCCCGTTACCCGTACGTGGTGGCGCTCCGACCAGGCGTGAGGGGAGACTGAGAGCGGAGATCGTCCCGGCGCGAGCCACGCGCCGCCGGCGTACAAGGAGGCATCCGTGCCGCATGTCCTGGTTCTCAACGCGTCGTACGAGCCGCTCGGCGTCGTACCGCTCCGCCGCGCACTCGTCCTCGTCCTCGAGAACAAGGCCATCTGTCTTGAGGAGTCCGGCGCCCTCATGCACAGCGCGACCCGCGCCGTCCCGGCCCCCAGCGTCGTCCGGCTCAAGCGGTTCGTCCGCGTCCCCTACCGGGGGCCGGTGCCGCTGACCAGACGGGCCCTGTTCGCCAGGGACGGCGGGCGCTGCATGTACTGCGGGGCCGCCGCGACCAGCGTCGACCACGTCATCCCGCGCAGCCGGGGCGGCCGGCACGCCTGGGA
This sequence comes from Streptomyces sp. NPDC097595, assembly GCF_044761525.1. Lineage (NCBI taxonomy): Bacteria > Bacillati > Actinomycetota > Actinomycetes > Kitasatosporales > Streptomycetaceae > Streptomyces > Streptomyces sp. NPDC097595. The sequence goes on from NZ_JBIWCN010000003.1 coordinate 400,633, forward strand.
CAACGTGGTGGCGGCCTGCCGCCGCTGCAACCACGTCAAGGCCGACCGCCATCTGCCCGAGCTCGGCTGGCGGCTGCACCAGCAGCCCGCCCCGCCGACCGGACTGGCCTGGCGGATCATCGGCACGGGGCACCGCGACCCGCGCTGGCTGCCCTATCTGCAACCGTTCGGCGCGGACGACGCGATGGCCCGGATCGACGGCATCTCAGCCTGAGACCGGGCCTGTCCGCTTCCCGGGGCGGCCCGCCGCCCCGGGACCTCGGCGTGTCCGGCGCCCCCTCAGCCGTCCTTCGCCACCGCGTACGCCTCGGCCGACCAGAGCGAGATCCCGTACTTCGTGGCCCGCTCGTCGCCCAGCACGCGCACGAACCGGGTGTCCTTCGCGTCCATCCGCACCGACTCGCTGCCGCCGCGGCCCTCGCGGACGGTCGCCGCGGTGCGCCAGGTGCGGCCGTCCGACGAGACCTGGACGCGGTAGCGCGACGCGTACGCGTCCTGCCAGTGCAGCACCACCCTGCCGAGGCGGACCGGGGCGGGCAGTTCCGCCTGCCACCACGCCCCGTCCTCGGCCGGTGAGGACCAGCGGGTCTCCGGGTCGCCGTCGGACGCGGCGGACGCCGGGAAATCGGCGGTCTCGTCGCCCGACGAGGCGGCGGCGGCCCCGCGCAGCAGGTCGGGCCCGGCGGTGCGCGGGTAGGCCCGAACGGTCAGCGTGGTCCGCTCGTCCCCGAAGGAGAACGGCACCTCGTACTCGCCGGCCGGGGTGTCCCCGGGGACCGTGATCTCCACCGGGACCTCGGTCCGCGTCCCGCGCGGCACGGTCGTACGCTTCGGCACGCGGACCTCGATGCCCTCGGGCGCCTTCGCGGTCAGCCGGCCGCGCACCTCGGCCGGGCGCCGGCCGGACAGCCGGGCCCGGACCTCCTGCGGCCCGCCGCCGATGACCGCGTCGGTCTCGCCGCGCGCCAGGTCCAGCCGGGCGGCCGGCTCGTCCCCGAACCAGGGCACCAGGGAGCGCACGTCCGGGGCGGTCCCCGCGCGGACCGACGCCCCGGCCAGCGGCGGGATGATCAGGGGCGGGGCCCCGGCCGCCAGCGGGGTCGCGGCAGGCCAGCTGATCCGGACCGCGTCGGCCCGCACCCCCTCGCCCGCCGCCTGGGTCCACCCGCTCGCCGACAGCGGGCCGAGCGCGCGCCACCCCTCGCCCGGCACATGCGCCTGGACCGTCGCGCCCACCGCCGCCCCGTCGTCCGGCACGGTCGTCGCGGTGACCGCCTCCAGCGGGCGGGCCCGGTCGAGGCGCACCGTATAGCTGCCCGGGGCCTCGGACAGCTCGCCGCCCGGCCGGTCGGTGCCGGTCCAGGAGCGGGCCTCCTCGCGGACCCGGTCGAGGAAGGCGTCGAGCACGCCCTCGCCGACCTTCGCGCTGTGCGCCGCGATGTCCTTCCGGACCTGGTCCAGCGCCAGGGACGCCTGCCAGGCGGCGGCCCCGTCGCCCCGGGCCTGGGCGCGCAGCAGGTCCACGGCCAGCTCGCCCGCGTGGCCGTAGCGGGACAGCTGCGCGGTCCACGGGCGGACCTCGGTGCCGAGCCGGCCCCCGGCGACGCCCGCGAGCCGCGCCGGGGCCGCCCGCATCTCGCCGAACGCGTCCCGCAGCCGGTCCGCCGCCGTGTCGAGCGCCTTGCCCGCGCCGTCCGCGTACGCCGCGCGGAACGCGGCGATCGACGGCCGCAGATACGCGGACTCGGTGGAGCCGAGCACGGAGCCCGCGCTGTTGCCCGCGAGCGCCCGCAGCGCGCCGCCGCTCCGGCCGTCGCCGCCCGCGAGGTCGTCGATCGCGGCCTCCCAGGACTTCGCGGAGTCGTAGCCCCTCGGGTTCCAGGCGAAGTCGGCGGCCGTGAAGAGCGGGATGCGGGAGGCGGCGGGCTGCTCCATCGCGTTGGCCAGCAGCGCCGCCGAACCGGACGCCACCGCCGGGTCCCGGCCGGTGTACGGGCCGAGGAAGATCCGGTCCTGCGCGTAGTCGTTTACGGGGTAGTTGTCCATGGTCACCAGGGGGTGCCGGAACGCGGCGCGCGCCCCGGCCAGTTCGCCGCCGGTGATGGTCCTCGGTACGACTCCGACGCCCGTCCAGGCGACCTCGATCCCGGCCGCCAGCTCCCGGGCGAGCGCCGTGCGGTACGCGGTCCTGCCGTCCTGGTAGTACTCGGTCGGCATCACCGACAGCGGCAGGGCGTCCGGGTGGCGCTCCGCGAGGTGCCGGGCCACGCCGTTCACGACGCGGGCCTGTGCCCGGGCCGCCGCGCCGGGGCCGCTGCCGAAGGCGTCCGCGTCGGCCGCGCAGTGCCACTCGCTGTAGCTGACGTCCTGGAACTGCACCTGGAAGACCCGCACCCCCAGGTCCCACATCGCGTCGATCTTGCGGGTCAGCGCCTTGAGATCGCGGTCGGACGACAGGCACATCGACTGGCCGGGAGCCACCGCCCAGCCGAGCGTCACATGCTCGGCCGCGGCCCGTTCGGCCAGCGCCCGGAGATCGGCCTTCCGCGCCGCCGGGTACGGGTCGCGCCAGCGGGCCTGCCGGTACGGGTCGTCGCCCGCCGCGTACAGATAGCGGTTCTGCTTGGTGCGCCCCAGGAAGCCGAGCTGCGCGAGCCGGTCCTCCTGGCTCCACGGCTGCCCGTAGAACCCCTCGGTCAGCCCGCGTACGGCGGTGGCCGGCCAGTCCCGGACGGTGACCCCGGCGACCTTCCCGCCCCGGACCAGCTGTCGCAGCGTCTGCACCGCGTGGAACAGCCCGTCCCCGCCGACGCCCTCGACGGCCACCGTGTCCCGCTTCGCGATCCGCCCGGCCGCCAGCCGGTAACCGCCCGCCGGGAGATCCGCGCGGTCCGGGGCGCCCAGCTCGCGCAGCGCGTCCGCCGCCCCGTCGCCGCCCAGCCGCAGGACCGGCCCGGCGCCGGGCAGCGCCTCGTGGACCGTGCGCACCCCGGCGTCCGCCAGGACCGTGCGCAGCGCCTTCACCGCGTACGGATCGGCCTCCGGGTCCGCGATCAGGGTGACCTCGCGGCCCAGGGCGACGGCGGGCCCGGCCGCCGCCATGCTCTGCGGGCGCGGCCACACGGCGGGGAGCGCGGAGTCGGCCGCGCGGCTCCGGTCCGCCGCCGACCTGGACGCCGGGTCCGGGGGAGCGGCGAGCGCGGGCGGGGCCCCGGCGGCGAGCAGCCCGCCGAGCACGGCCACGGCGACGGCCGTCGCCCGCGTCCTCCCACTGAGCCGCATCCCTGTCTCTCCCCTCGCCCCGGCCGATGGCCTCCGAGCCCACCACCCCGCGCGCGAGGGTGTCAATGCGTGAGGCGATCGGTACGGAAATGACCTGATGTGACCGGTGTGATGAGCGGGGCGCGTGCGACGGGGCGATACGCGAAAGACAGCGCCGAATGGCCGAAAAAGGCGAACGTCTTACGGGCAACCGGGCCTTCGGGAACGGAATGTGACCCGGAGCACGTTGAACTCGTTGTTGTCACGCCTACGTCTGCGGCGCCGCCCGCTGGGTAGGCCGTCACTGTCCTGTTCTCCACGGCCAGGAGGCCACCATGCCCGCCATCGCGCAGCGCCCGCTCTCCGCCCTCTCCAAACAGGCATCCGGACCCGCCCCGCTGATCAGCGCCTGCCCCGCCACCGTGCCCGGCCCGCTCACGAGCGAACCGCCGCTCGCCGACGCCATACCCCTGACCAGCGAGCCCCCGCTCGCCGAGGCCACCCCCCTGACCAGCGAGCCGCCGCTCGCCGTCCTCGCCCCCCTGACCAGCGAACCGGCCGCGTCCGGCTGCGCGTGGGGCACGGAGTTCCCAGGAGTCTGAATGGGCTTGTCCCGGCTCGCCGCACTGCATGGCGTCGCCACCTCCTTCTCCCCGTCCGCCGGTGTCTCCGAGCTCGTCCCCGAGACCACGGTCGTCGCCGTGCTCGGCGCGCTCGGCGTCGACGCCACGACGCCCGACGCGGTACGCGGAGCGCTCGCCGCAGCCGAGTCGGCGGCCCGCGCCCGGCTCCTTCCGGACACGCTGGTGGTGTGGTCCGGCGACCCGCTGCCGCCCGCGCTGACCGGGCTGCCGCCCGGCACGGAGCTGGCGGTCCGGCTGGAGGAGAGCGCCGAGGAGGCGGAGCCGGCCCGGATGCGGGTGCCCTCCGGGGGGCCTGATCCGGCCGGACCGGGAAGCGACTGGTGGGCCGAGCCGCCGTTCGGCGTGCACCGGCTCACCGCCCACGCGCCGGGCCGCGAGCCCCAGGACTGCACGCTCGTCGTCGCCCCGGCCCGGGTGCCGCAGCCGCCCGACCGCACCCACGGCTTCCTCGTCCAGCTCTACTCCCTGCTCTCCGCCCGCTCCTGGGGCATGGGCGACCTCGGTGACCTCGCCGACCTCGCCTCCTGGTCCGGCCGCCGGCTCGGCGCCGGCTTCGTCCAGGTCAACCCGCTGCACGCGGCGGTGCCCGGCGACCCCACGGACCCCTCGCCCTACCGCCCGTCATCGCGGCGCTTCCCCGATCCCGTGCACCTGCGCGTCGAGTCCGTCCCGGAGTACGGGCACGTGTCCGATCCGGTCGCGCTGGACGCGCTCCGCCGCAAGGGCGCCGAGCTGCGGGAAGCCGTCCTGGACAAGGGCGCCCTCATCGACCGGGACGCCGTCTGGGCCCTCAAGCGGCAGGCCCTCGACCTGGTCCTCGCGGTCCCCCTCACCCCAGGCCGGCACGCCGCGTACTGCGACTTCCTCGCGGCCCAGGGGCGCGCCCTGGAGGACCACGCGCTGTGGTGCGCGCTCGCCGAGGTGCACGGCCCCGACTGGCACGGCTGGCCCGAGGAGCTGCGCGACCCCCGCTCCGACGCCACCGCCCGCGCCCGGGCCGAGCTGCTGGACCGGGTCGACCACCACTGCCGCCTCGCCTGGCTGACCGACACCCAGCTCGCCGACGCCCAGCGCGCCGCCCGGGAGGCCGGGATGCCCGTCGGCGTCGTCCACGACCTCGCGGTGGGCGTGCACCCCGGCGGCGCCGACACCTGGGCCCAGCAGGACGCCTTCGCCCACGGCATGTCCGTCGGCGCGCCCCCGGACGCCTTCAACGCGCGCGGCCAGGACTGGGGCCTGCCGCCCTGGAGACCCGACGCCCTCGCCACCTCCGGCTACGCCCCGTTCCGCGGCCTGCTGCGCGGCATCCTCGCCCACGCGGGCGCCCTGCGCATCGACCACGTCATGGGGCTGTTCCGGCTCTGGTGGGTGCCCGAGGGCCGCCCGCCCACCGAGGGCACCTACGTGGCGCACGACGCGGAGGCGATGCTCGCCGTCCTGGTCCTGGAGGCGCACCGGGCCGGCACCGTCGTCGTCGGTGAGGACCTGGGCACGGTGGAGCCCGGCGTCCGCGAGGCGCTGGCCCGGCGCGGCGTCCTCGGCACCTCGGTGCTCTGGTTCGAGCGGGACTGGGCGGGCGACGGGCGCCCCCTGGCCCCCGAGCGGTGGCGCCGGGACTGCCTGGCCACCGCGACCACCCACGACCTGCCGTCCACCGCCGCCCGGCTGACCGGGGACCATGTGACGCTCCGCCACCGCCTCGGCCTGCTCACCCGCCCCCTGGACGAGGAGCTGAGGGAGGACGGCGCGGACACGGCCGAGTGGCTGGCCCTGCTCACCCGGCTCGGGCTGCTCCCCGAGGGCGGTGGGCTTCCCGGGGCCGGTGCGCTTCCTGACGGCGGCGCCGACGAGGAGGCCGCCGTCCAGGCCGTCCACCGCTTCCTGCTGCGCACCCCCGCCCGGATGACCGGGATCTGGCTGCCCGACACCGTCGGCGACCGCCGCCCGCAGAACCTCCCGGGCACCTGGGACCAGTACCCCAACTGGCGGCTGCCCGTCGCCGACGCGGAGGGCGTCCCGGTCACCCTGGAGCAACTGGCCGCCTCGCCCCGGCTGCACCGCCTGATGGATGTCCTGCGCGGCCCTGGGGAGCCCGGGGAGGTCCGCATGCCGTGAGCGGGGCCCCGTACGGCACCCCCGGGCGCGCGGCCCGCGCGGGCGTTCGCTACGTTTGCACCGTGGACAAGAAGAACGCTATGCGCGCCGGCGCCGTCGCCGCCGGAACGACGCTGATGATGCTGCTGATGTCGTCCCCCGCGCTCGCGCTCACCCGCGACGACGGCGACGACCCGGGTACCGGCCTGAGCGTGATCGACACGCTCGGTCTGTTCGTCCTGGCGCCCCTCGTCCTCTTCGGGGTCATCGCGGGGCTGGTCATGGTGCTCGACAAGTCCAAGAAGCAGGCCTGACCCAGGGGCCCGGGGCCCCGCCTCGGCCCAGCCCCGCCCCGCACGGCACGGGTGCGCCGCACGGTGACCGATACCGCGCGGCGCACACGCATGTCCGGACCCGGGCACGGCGGTAGGTTGCGCCCATGACCGAGTGGGACGTCAAGAAGCTCCGCATCCTGCGCACCCTGCGCGACCGGGGCACGGTCACCGCGACCGCAGACGCCCTGCTGATGACCCCCTCGGCGGTCTCCCAGCAGCTCTCCAACCTGGCCAAGCAGCTCGGCGTGCCGCTCCTGGAGGCCCAGGGCCGGCGCGTCCGCCTCACCGACGCCGCCCATCTCGTCCTGCGCCACGCCGAGGCGGTCTTCGCCCAACTGGAGCGCGCCGACGCCGAACTGACCGGCTATCTGCGCGGCGAGGCGGGCGAGGTCCGGGTCGCCGCGTTCGCCACCGCCGTGCCCGCCCTCGTCGTCCCGGCCGTGCAGCGGCTGCGCGCCGACCCCCGCCCCGGCCCCGAGGTCCGGGTGCGCGAGGCGGAGGCCGCCCAGGCGTACGAACTGCTCGCCGCCGCCGAGGTCGACCTCGCCCTGTCGCTGGCCGCCGAAGCCCCGACGGCCCGCGACCCCCGGTTCGCCGTCCTGCCGCTGCTCGCCGACCCGCTCGACGTGGCGCTCCCGGCCGGCCACCGCCTCGCGGACGCACCCGGGCTGCGCCTCGCCGACCTGTCCGCCGAGCCCTGGATCTACGGCGGCTCGGGCCCCTGGTCGGAGATCACCGTCTCCGCGTGCCGGGCGGCGGGCTTCGTACCCGAGCAGGCGCACAGCGCGTCCGGCTGGACCGCGATCCTCGCCATGGTCGCCGCCGGCCTCGGGGTCGCGCTCGTCCCGCGCATGGCCTCGGCCGAACGGCACGGGCGGGAGGGCGTGGTGATGCGGGTCCTCGACGCGGACCGGCCCCGCCGTCATGTCGTCGCCGCCGTCCGGCGCGGGGGAGAGGACGCCCCGGCGGTGGCCCGGGTCCTCGCGGCGCTCCGCGAGGCGGCGGAGCCGTACGGGGACAGCACGACCGTTAAGCCCAGCTGAACGATTCGTGTGAAAACTTTCGATGGACCTACCGGCTTGGGGCGTACGACAGTGGACGCATGACCACCGAACAGAATGAGATCCGGAACGACGACCCCCACGCCAACGACGCGGCCCCGTACGGCGGCGGTGACCCGTACGCCGACTACCGCACCACCGACCTCCCTTTCACCGACCTCGTGGACCTGGCCGACCGGCGGCTCGGCGCGGGCGTGATCGCCGCCAACGACGAGTTCTTCGCCCAGCGCGAGAACCTGCTCGTCCGGGAGCGCGCGGTCTTCGACCCCGAGCACTTCGGCCACAAGGGCAAGATCATGGACGGCTGGGAGACCCGCCGCCGGCGCGGCGCGGACGCGGAGCACCCCTTCCCGGCCCCCGACGAGCACGACTGGGCGCTGATCCGGCTCGGAGCCCCCGGCATCATCCGCGGCATCGTCGTGGACACCGCCCACTTCCGAGGCAACTACCCGCAGCGCGTCTCCGTGCAGGCCACCTGCGTCGAGGGCGCGCCCGGCCCGGAGCAGCTGCTCGCCGACGACGTGAAGTGGGAGGAGATCGTCCCCCCGACGCCCGTGCGCGGCCACGCCGCCAACGGCTTCGAGATCACCGGCGGGCGCCGCTACACCCACATCCGCCTCTGTCAGCACCCCGACGGCGGCATCGCCCGCCTCCGCGTGCACGGCGAGGTCGTCCCCGACCCGTCCTGGCTGGCCGTGCTCGGTACGTTCGACCTGATCTCGGTGCTGAACGGCGGCAGTTACGAGGACGCCTCGGACCGGTTCTACTCCTCGCCGACCCAGATCATCCTGCCCGGCACCTCGCGCAAGATGGACGACGGCTGGGAGAACCGCCGCCGCCGGGTCCGCGACACCAACGACTGGGTCCGCTTCCGGCTGCCCGCCCAGGGCGCCGTCCGCGCCGTGGAGATCGACACCGCCTACCTCAAGGGCAACGCGGCCGGCTGGATCGCCCTGCACGGCCGGGACGGCGAGAGCGGCGAGTGGTTCGAGATCATCCCGCGCACCCGCCTCCAGCCGGACACCCTGCACCGCTTCCCGCTCCCGGCGGAGGCCGTCGTCACCCACGTACGGCTCGACGCCTTCCCCGACGGCGGCGTCGCGAGGATGCGCCTGCACGGCTCCCTGACCGAGTCCGGCGCGGCCGAACTGACCGCCCGCTACGAGGCGTCGGCCTCGTAACCCCTGCCCCGCCCGGCGGACGGCTGCGCTTCAGCGCCTGTCCGCCGGGCGGTTTCCACGAGTCACCGCATCCGCCCGGGAAATTACGGGTGTGAAGGGCCTGTGAACGGGCAGAGGGGTCTTCGTGCCTTCGTTTTCCGCTTCTGCTGCCCCCCGCACCCGGCCCGGAACGCCCCCCGGGGCTGCTCCGTCCGCCTTCCGCGTACCGCGCGGGGAGCATTCAGGTGATGGCATACGCTGCGACTGATCACAGCCAAGGGCCTGAGGCAGAGGGAGCCAGCTCGGTGACAGGAAAAGACAAGTCGGCCAGGCTGGCCGAGCTGCTGTCGACACAGCAGGAAACGCTCGGCGGAGCCTGGGTGGAGGCGGTCGCGCGCACCCTGCGCGGACGCATCTCGCTCGCCGAACTCGACCGGGAGCTGCGCGAGCTCTACATAGCGCTCGTCCAGGGACTCCGCGCGGACGGGCTGGACTGGCACGGCGACGCCTACGGCGAGCTGCGCGCGATGCTCACGGAGCTGTCCCGGGCCCGGGCCCGCCAGGGGTTCACCCCGACCGAGACCGCGACCAGTGTTCTCGCGGTCAAGGACGTCCTCGCGCCCACCGAGGACACCCCGGCCGACGACCTCAGGGCGTACTTCCAGCTCAGCAAGGTGATCGACGCCCTCGGGCTCTTCACACTGGAGGTCTACGCGAAGACCCGCGAAGAGGTCATCAGCGCGCAGGCCGAACAGCTGATGGAGCTGTCCACCCCCGTGGTGAAGCTCTGGGACGGCGTGGTCGCCGTGCCGCTGGTCGGCACGCTGGACTCGGCCCGCACCCAGGTGGTGATGGAGAAGCTGCTCCAGGCCCTCGTCGACACCGGCTCCGATCAGGCCATCATCGACATCACCGGCGTCCCCGCCGTGGACACCGAGGTGGCCCAGCACCTGCTCAAGACCGTGGTCGCCGCCCGGCTGATGGGCGCCGACTGCATCATCTCCGGCATCAGTCCGCAGATCGCCCAGACCATCGTGGCCCTCGGCATCCAGTTCGGGGACATCGTCACCAAGTCGTCGCTGGCCGACGCCCTCAAGCACGCTCTGCGCCGAACCGGCGCGGACACCGCACTGACCGGCGGCGCCGCGTGAGCGAGCGCGTACCCGTCCTGAAGATCGGGGACGTCCTCCTCGTCTCCATCCAGGTCGAGCTGGAGGACCAGGTCGTCCTGGAACTCCAGGACGACCTCGCCGCGCGGATCGTGGAGTCCGGCGCCACCGGTGTGATCATCGACATCACCGCCGTGGAGATCGTCGACTCCTTCGTCGGCCGCATGCTGGCGACCACGGCGTCCATCTCCCGCCTGCTCGACGCGCAGACCGTCGTCGTCGGCATGCGGCCCGCCGTCGCCATCACTCTTGTGGAACTGGGACTCTCCCTGGGAGGCGTGCGCACGGCCCTCACTCTGGAGAAGGGGCTGGAGATCCTGGCCCGGCGCGACGACGCCAGTCCGGCTGGGCGATGAACGGCTTCGCGCCCGTCCCGGACGCCGAGCACGAAACCGTCCCGATCGTCACCAACGACGACGTGGTCCGGGCCCGGCAGCTGGTGCGCATGCTCGCCCAGCGCTGCAAGCTCTCCCTGGTCGACCAGACCAAGCTCGTCACCGCGGCGAGCGAACTGGCCCGCAACACCCTGGTGTACGGCGGCGGCGGAGTCATGCGCGCGGGAGTGGTGCGCCAGGACGGCAAGACCGGCGTGGCCGTGGTCTTCGAGGACTCCGGTCCCGGCATACCCGACATCGAACAGGCCCTGACCGACGGATGGACCTCGGGCGGTGGCCTCGGCCTCGGGCTGAGCGGGGCACGCCGGCTGGTGGACCACTTCACCCTGGACACCGAGGCCGGCCGCGGCACACAGGTCGCGGTGACCAAATGGGCGCGCTGAGCCTGCCTCTCCCGGACGCCGAGGACGTCGTCTGGCTACGGGACCAGGAAGCGCTGCCGGCGGCTGCCCGGGTCGCCGCCGTGGCGCTGGCCCGGCGCATCGGCCTCGACGAGCAGCGGTGCGCCGAGGCCGCCCTCGCGGTGAGCGAGGCGGCCACCAACCTGCGCAAGCACGCGGTGGAGGGCTCCTTCCTGCTGCGCGCCGTACGCACGCCCAGCGACGCGGGGCTCGAATTCGTCACCCTGGACGAAGGGCCCGGCATGGCGGACATCGCGCACGCCCTCTCCGACGGCAACTCCACCGCGGGCACCCTCGGCATCGGGCTCGGCACCATCTCCCGTCTCGCCGACTCCTTCGACCTGCACTCCCTGCCCGGCCGGGGCACCGTGCTGACCGCCCGGTTCTGGCGGCGGGACGCGGCCGAGCGGATCGCCGCCCTGGGCCGTCCCGTGGTCGAGGGGCTCACCAGGACGATCACCGGGGAAGAAGTGTGCGGCGACGCCTGGGCCGCCCGTCCCACGTCCGGCGACCGGCCCCCGGAGCCCGGCCGCGCGCCGGCCCCCGCGGCGCCGTACCCGGCCCCGGACGAGCGCTTCGGCTGGGCCCAGCTCACCGGCTACCGCAGGCCGGTCTCCCCGAGCCCGGGACACAAGGACGGCGGGGCCGGGCAGCAGGGTCCCGGCGGCCAGGCGCTGCTGGTGTTCCTGTGCGACGGCCTGGGCCACGGCCCCCTCGCCGGGCGCGCCTCGCAGGCGGCGGTGACCGCGTTCCGGGACACCCGCGCCGAGGCGCCCGACGCGATCATGCGGGAGATCCACAAGGCCCTGCGCGGGAGCCGGGGCGGTGCCGTGGCCGTGGTCCGCGTCGAACCGGACACCGGAACCCTGACCTTCTGCGGCGTCGGCAACGTCAGCACCTTCGTGGTGGACCCCGCCACCGGCACCCGCCGCTCCCTGCCCTCGGCGCCCGGCATCGTGGGCCACCAGCTGCCGACCCTGCGGACCGTACGACAGCAACTGACCCGGAACAGCGCGGTGATCATGCACTCCGACGGCCTGACGGAACGCTGGCGGGCGGACGCGATGCCCGGCTTCCTCGACCGGTCGCCGCTGGTCGCGGCCGCCCAGCTGCTCCGCGAGGCAGGCGTACGCAGGGACGACGCCGGCGTCGTGGTGGCGAAAGGACTCTGGTGAACAGCTTCACGGCGCTCGGCGCCGACCCCCTCGTGTCCTTCCCTCTCACCACGGAGCAGGACGTCTTCCTGCTGCGCCGCAGCGGCAAGTCGGCCGCCGAGGCGCTCGGGGTGGAGAAGCAGGACCAGATCCGGCTCGCCACCGCGCTGAGCGAGCTGGGCCGGGACCTGCTGGGTTCCGACGGGCTGACCGTCGCCTTCGGGGTGACCCGCCGCCCGCTGCCGCTCCTGCTCGTCGGCATGGACTGGACGGAGGACCGGGACCTCGGCGGCGAGGCCGTCCAGGCCGCCTCCCGGCTCGTGGCCGTGCACTACACCCCGTCCGAGCACACGGTGACCGTCGAGCAGCCGCTCGCCTCGGACGGCAGGGCGGCCGAGGCGATCGCACAAGTACGCGAAGCCGTCCTGGCCCACACGGAGGCCGGGGCGCCCGACGACAGCCGGGCACAGACCAGCGACCTGATCGCCGCGCTCGTGGAGTCCCGGGCCCAGCGCGAGGAACTGCGCCGCCTGAACGACGAGTTGGAGGAGACCAACCGGGGCGTCGTGGCGCTCTACTCCGAGCTGTCCGAGGAACTGGAGGAGACCAACCGGGGCGTCGTGGCCCTCTACGCGGAGCTGGAGGAGAAGTCCCGCCTGCTGCGCGAGGCCAGCGAGGCCAAGACCAGGTTCTGGGCCAACGTCAGCCACGAACTGCGCACCCCGGTCAACTCGGTCGTCGGCCTGGCCCGTCTGCTGATCGAATTCGACGGGGGCGGGCTGGACGAGGAGCAGCGCCGCCAGATCGGGCTCATCTCCGCGTCGGGCGCGACCCTGCTCGCCCTGGTCGACGAGCTCCTGGACGTCGCCAAGGCGGAGTCCGGCCGCCTGGAACTCCACTGGGCCCCCGTGGACCTGCGCGCCGCCCTCGGCCAGCTGCGCGGCACCCTGCGCGGATACGAGTCCCCGGGCGCCGCCGAACTGATCGTGGCCGAGTCCGGTCTGAGCATCGTCAGCGACGAGGTCATGCTCATCCGCGTCCTGCGCAACCTCCTGTCGAACGCCCTCAAGTTCACGCCCTCGGGCACCGTGCGCCTCGACGTGGCGGCGGACCGGGCGGACGGCCGCGACCGGATCGTCTTCACCGTGTCGGACACCGGGATCGGCATCCCGGAGGACGAACAGCAGCAGATCTTCGAGGAGTTCTACCAGGTACGCGGAACCCACCAGCGCGGCCGCAGCGGCACCGGCCTCGGCCTGCCCTACGCCCGCCGGCTCACCGAGCTCCTGGGCGGCAGCCTCGAACTGACCAGTGAGCCCGGTTCCGGCACCGTGGTCACCGTGACGCTGCCGGCCGACGGGCGGCCCGCCGCCCCGGACGAGCCGGCGACGCCCGTCGTGGCCGTCCTGGTCACCGTGGACGACGACGACTCCTTCCGGGCATCGATCCGGCCGCTGCTCGACCGGCTGGCCGGGCGGGTCGTCGAGGTGGCCGAGGGCGGACGGGCGAGCGAAACGGTGCGCCGCGAAAGCCCGGACGCCGTCCTCCTCGACCTGCACCTGCCCGACCTCGACGGCTACGGCGTACTGGCCGAACTCGCCGCCGACCCGGCGCTCGCCGCCGTACCGGTCGTCGTACTCACCTCGACGCCCCCCGGCGACCTCGACCGGGACCGGCTCACCCACGCGCGGGCGGTCCTGGACAAGGGGTCGCTGAGTCTCCACGAGCTGGCCGCCGCGCTGACGGGCTCCTCCGACGCCGAGCCTGCCCGCCGGGAGAAGGGCCCCGCATGACCACGCAACAACACCGGGACGGCGCCGCGGCGACGGTGCTCGTGCTGGACGACAACGAGACGAACCGCTACATCGTCGGCAGCTGGCTGCGCCGGGCCGGCCACACCGTCGTGGAGGCCGCCGACGGCACGGAGGGGCTGGCCCTGCTCGCCGCCGCCCCCGATGGCGAGCTGCCCGAACTCGCCGTCGTGGACGTCAAGCTGCCCGACATGAGCGGCTTCGAGGTGTGCGAGCAGATCAAGGCCGACCCACGCACCGCCTCGCTGCCCGTCATCCACGTCTCGGCGACCGCCATCGAGCTGAGCGACCGTACGCAGGGCCTCCACCGGGGCGCCGACGCCTACCTCACCGAACCGATCGCCCCGGACGAGCTGCTGGCCACCGTCACCGCCGCGCTGCGCTACGCCCGCGCGCGCCGCCGCGCCGAGCGGCTCGCCACCCGCGTGGCCGCCCTCAACAGGAGCACCCTGGCCGTCTACGCGGCGAAGGACGGGGAGACGTTCACCTCGGCCGCGGCGGCCGGGGCCGCGACGCTGATGGAGTCGCCCGCCGTCGCCATCGGCCTCAGCCCCGACAACCGCGTGCTGCACCTGGCCGCCGCGCCGGATCCCAGCGGCGCCCGGACCGGCACGGCCCAGCCGGACGAGCGGCTGATGGACTTCCTCACCGAGAAGGCCCTCGGCGACCGGACCGGGACGGAGACCGCCGTCCTGACCGGTGCCGAGTGGCTGGCCCTCACCTGCCAGGACGACGACCGCGCGGATGTCTTCCCCGGGGACGTCGCACTCACCCTCGCCCGCACGAAACCGGGCCGGCCCCCCGTCGCATTCGCCGTCCGCGCCGACGCCCTCACCGGCGCGGACGACCGCGAACTGCTCTCGCAGCTGGCCCAGGTCTGCGCGCTGGCCCTCGAAGCGCTGCGTACCCGCAGCGAGGAGCACGCGCTCGTGCTCACCCTCCAGCGCACCTTCCTGCCGGACCGGCTGCCCGAGGTACCCGGCGTCGGCCTCGCCGTGCGGTACGAACCGGCCGCCGCCGACGCCGAGATCGGCGGCGACTTCTACGAGGCCATCCGGACCCCGGACGGCCTGCTGCTCGCCATCGGGGACGTGGCGGGGCACTCCCTCAAGGCCGCCATGATCATGGGCGAGGTACGGCACGCCCTGCGCGCGTACGCCATCGAGGGCCACGACCCGCAGTCCCTGCTGAAGAACCTCGACGCGCTGCTGGTGCGCCTGCGCCCGTCGATGACGGTCACGGTCTGCCTCGTCCTGGTCGAACCCGGGGCGCGCCGCATCCAGGTGGCCAACGCCGGACACATCCCGCCCCTGCTCCGGCACCCGGACGGGACCACGCGCTACCTGACCGAGCACGGCCCCCTCCTGGGGCTCAACCTCCCGCACCCGCCGCCCGTCACCCACGACGTGCCGGAGGGCTCCACGCTCCTGCTGGTCACGGACGGCCTGATCGAGGTGGTCGGCGAGGACCTGGACACCAGCCTGCGGAAGCTGAGCGACACCCTCTCCCGGGCCCCGGCCGGCATCGAGGAGCTGTGCGACCGGCTGCTGGCGTCCTTCGGCCAGGGCAAGACGGACGACATCGCCCTCCTCGCCGCCCGCCTCGACTGAAGCGGCCGGGCGGCGTCACGAAGGGGGCGCCCCGCCGTGGGACGCCCCCTCGGTGCCGTTCACCTCACGCGGTCGCGGCCGCCGCGTCCGCCGTACGGGCCCGCAGGGCGCGCTCCACGCCCGAGCGGGACTCCGACATCAGCCGGCGCAGACCCGCGCCCGGCTCGGCCGAGGCCAGCCAGGCGTCCGTGGCGTCCAGGGTCTCCTGCGAGACCTGGAGCGCCGGGTACAGGCCGATCGCGACCTGCTGGGCCATCTCGTGGCTCCGCGAGTCCCAGACGCCCTTCACCGAGGCGAAGAACTTCTCCGTGTACGGGGCCAGCAGCTCGCGCTGGTCCGTCTGCACGAAGCCGGCGATGACCGCCTCCTGGAGCGAGTTCGGCAGCTTGTCGGACTCCACGACCGACGCCCACGCCTCGGCCTTCGCCTCCTCGCTGGGCCGCGCCGCACGGGCGGACGCCGCGTGGCGCTCGCCCGCCGCCGTGCGGTCCCGCGCGTACTCGGCGTCGATCTCCTCCTCGTCGATCAGCCCGGTGGCGGCGAGCCGCTGGACGAACGCCCAGCGCAGCTCGGTGTCCACGGTCAGGCCCTCGATCGCCTCGGCGCCGTCGAGCAGCGAGCGGAGCAGGTCCAGCTGCTGCGGGGTGCGGGCGGTGGCCGCGAAGGCGCGCGCCCAGGCCAGCTGGTGGTCGCTGCCCGGCTCCGCCGCGCGCAGGTGCGCGACCGTCGCGTCGGTCCACTGCGTCAGACCCGCCTCGCGCCACTCCGGCGTCGCGTACAGGTCGATCGCCGTCTTGACCTGGCGGTGCAGCGACTGCACGACGCCGATGTCCGACTCCTTGCCGATCCCCGACAGGACCAGCGAGAGGTAGTCGCGGGTGGCCAGCTCGCCGTCACGGGTCATGTCCCAGGCGGACGCCCAGCACAGGGCGCGCGGCAGCGACTCGGTGAAGTCGCCCAGGTGCTCGGTGACGACCCGCAGCGACTCCTCGTCCAGGCGGACCTTCGCGTACGACAGGTCGTCGTCGTTGAGCAGGATGACGGCCGGGCGGGCGGTGCCGGCCGGGAACGGCACGGTGGTGCGCTCGCCGTCGACGTCCAGCTCGATCCGGTCCGTACGCACCAGCTTGCCGGCCTCGTCGAGGTCGTAGCAGCCGATCGCGATCCGGTGCGGGCGCAGCGTCGGCTCGCCCTTGGCGCCGGCGGGCAGCGCGGGCGCCTCCTGGAGCACGGTGAACGAGGTGACGTGACCGTTCCCGTCGGTCTCGATCTCCGGGCGCAGGATGTTGATCCCGGCCGTCTCCAGCCATGCCTTCGACCAGGTCTTCAGGTCGCGCCCCGAGGTCTCCTCCAGCGCGCCCAGCAGGTCGGCCAGGCGCGTGTTGCCGAAGGCGTGCGCCTTGAAGTACGCCTGGACGCCCTTGAAGAACTCGTCCATGCCGACGTACGCCACCAGCTGCTTCAGGACCGATGCGCCCTTGGCGTACGTGATGCCGTCGAAGTTGACCAGGACGTCGTCCAGGTCGCGGATGTCGGCCATGATCGGGTGGGTGGAGGGCAGCTGGTCCTGCCGGTAGGCCCACGTCTTCATGGAGTTGGCGAAGGTGGTCCAGGAGTGCGGCCACCCCGAGCCCTCGGCGTACGCCAGGCAGGCGATCGAGGTGTACGTGGCGAACGACTCGTTCAGCCAGAGGTCGTTCCACCACTCCATCGTGACGAGGTCGCCGAACCACATGTGGGCCAGCTCGTGCAGGATGGTCTCGGCGCGCGTCTCGTACGCCGCGTCCGTCACCTTGGACCGGAAGACGTACTGGTCGCGAATGGTGACCGCGCCCGCGTTCTCCATCGCGCCCGCGTTGAACTCCGGCACGAAGAGCTGGTCGTACTTGGCGAACGGGTACGCGTAGTCGAACTTCTCCTGGAACCAGTCGAAGCCCAGCCGGGTCACGTCGAAGATCGCGTCCGCGTCCAGGTACTCCGCGAGCGAGGGCCGGCAGTAGATGCCCAGCGGTACGGTCCGGCCGTCCTTCTCGTAGCTGCTGTGCACCGAGTGGTACGGGCCGACGATCAGCGCGGTGATGTACGAGGAGATGCGCGGCGTCGGCTCGAACGACCAGACGTCGTCCTTCGGCTCCGGCGTCGGCGAGTTGGAGATCACGGTCCAGCCGGAGGGGGCCTTCACGGTGAACCGGAAGGTCGCCTTCAGGTCGGGCTGCTCGAAGCTCGCGAAGACGCGGCGCGCGTCCGGCACCTCGAACTGGGTGTACAGATAAGCCTGCTGGTCGACCGGGTCGACGAACCGGTGCAGGCCCTCACCGGTGTTGGTGTACGCGCAGTCCGCGACGACCTTCAGCTCGTTGGAGCCGGCCTGGAGGTGCGGAAGCGTGATGCGCGAGTCGCGGAACACCGCCGCGACGTCCAGCGCCCTGCCGTTCAGCTCGACCTCGTGCACCGCGGGGGCGACCAGGTCGATGAAGGTCTCCGCACCGGCCTCGGCGGAGTCGAAGCGCACGACGGTGACGGACCGGTAGGTCCCGCCCTCCTGCGCCCCGGAGAGGTCGAGATCGATCTCGTACGCGTCCACGGTCAGCAGGCGCGCCCGCTCCTGTGCCTCTTCGCGGGTCAGATTCGTGCCAGGCACGCGGTCATCTCCTTGTTTCTGTGATGTTTCCCGCCATCCTTCCACGGGACCCGCACCCAGGGCGATGTCCGTTTTCCGCCGGACCGGGGCGTCCCGCCGCGGCAGGCTCGGACCATGACCACTTACGAGGCACGCGCGATCGAACCGGACGCGCTGAAGGAACTCCGGGAGACCGACGACGCGGGCCACCCGTGCGTCCCGTACACCGCCACCGAGGCCGGCGACCCGCTGCGGTGCTGCCTGCGCGGCAGCGAACCGGGGGAGCGCATCGCCCTCGTCTCCTACGCCCCGCTGCGCCGCTGGGCCGCGACGACCTGGGCCCGCCCGGGGGCGTACGACGAGCAGGGCCCGGTCTTCATCCACGCCGAGGAGTGCGAGGGCCCGGACCCCGCCCGGACGGGCTACCCGTTCTCGCGGGCGGGCGCGCTGCGGACCGTACGGCGTTATGACGCGGACGGCCGCATCGTGGGCGGCCGCCTCCTGGAGATCCCGACGGACGAGGAGCGCGGGTACGACGAGGCGTTCACGGAGGCGTTCGCGGACCCGGAGGTGGCGCTGGTGCACGTACGCGCGGTGGAGTACGGCTGCTGGCACTTCGAGGTGCGGCGCCCCTGAGCCCCGCCCGGGGCGCTGCCCCGGACCCCGCTCCCCAATCGCCGGAGGGGCTGAAAATTCAGCCCCTCCGGCGATTGAGGACACACAAGGTCAGCCCCGCAGCTCCGCCGCGACCAGCTCCGCGATCTGGACCGCGTTCAGCGCCGCGCCCTTGCGGAGGTTGTCGTTGGAGACGAACAGGGCGAGACCGTGCTCCACGGTCTCGTCGTTGCGGATGCGCCCCACGTACGACGCGTCCTTCCCCGCAGCCTGCAGCGGCGTCGGGATCTCGGACAGCTCGACGCCCGGCGCTTCCTTCAGCAGCTCGTACGCGCGCTCCACCGACACCGGCCGGGCGAAACGGGCGTTGACCTGGAGCGAGTGGCCCGAGAAGACCGGGACGCGGACGCACGTGCCGGAGACCTTCAGCTCCGGGATCTCCAGGATCTTCCGGGACTCGTTGCGGAGCTTCTGCTCCTCGTCCGTCTCGAAGGAGCCGTCGTCCACGATGGACCCGGCCAGCGGCAGCACGTTGAAGGCGATGGGGCGCTTGTAGACACCCGGCTCCGGGAAGTCCACGGCCGATCCGTCGTGCGTGAGCTTGTCCGCGTCGGCGACGACCTTCGACGCCTGGCCGTGCAGCTCGGCGACCCCGGCCAGACCGGACCCGGAGACCGCCTGGTACGTGGCGACGGTCAGCGCTTCGAGCCCCGCCTCCTCGTGCAGCGGACGCAGCACGGGCATCGCGGCCATCGTGGTGCAGTTCGGGTTGGCGATGATGCCCTTGGGGCGGTCCGCGATCGCGTGCGGGTTGACCTCGGAGACGACCAGCGGGACCTGGGGGTCCTTGCGCCAGGCGGAGGAGTTGTCGATCACGACGGCGCCCTGCGAGGCGACCTTCTCGGCGAGCGCCTTCGAGGTCGCGCCGCCGGCCGAGAACAGCACGATGTCCAGGCCCGTGTAGTCGGCCGTGGCGGCGTCCTCGACGGTGATCTCCCGTCCCTGCCACTCGATGACGGAGCCCGCCGAGCGCGCGGATGCGAACAGCCGCAGCTCGTCGGCCGGGAACTTCCGCTCGGCCAGGATGCTGCGCATGACCTTGCCGACCTGACCGGTGGCGCCGACGATTCCGACCTTCACAGGAACTCCCTCAGACGTACGAACGGGCACGGTTGCCGGTCCATGATGCGTATGTCCACGGCAGCCTTGTCCAATCCATTGTCCGACCTGCGGACGAGTGGCGCGCAGCACAGTGGGGCGGGTGCCCGGTGAGCACCCGCCCCACTGCCGTACGGATCACATGTCCGGATCACATGTCCGGCACCGTGTGGCTACGGCGTGACCTTTTCGATCACGACGCTGCCGGTGCCCGCCGCGGTGCCCCGGGCGTTCACGAGGCTGACCTCGCCGAAGAACTGCCGGCCCTCGGGGGCCGCACCGGCCACCTTCACCTCGGCGCCGACCTGGGCGGACGCGCCGGCGGCCAGCTTCACGGCCTTCGACTCGTCCACGGAGATCGTGCCGAGCGACGCGGAGTAGTACACGTCGCGGTAGTCGTACTCGGTGGTCCCGGACGGGACGTCGTAGCCGTCGATGACGACGGTGTACGTGCCGGCGGCCGGCTTCACCAGGCTGACGGACTCCTCGGACCCGGCCGTGGTGGAGGAGCCGACCTCGGCGCTCCCCTTGTACACGTACAGGTCGAGGTCGGCGTTGGCGTCGCTGGTGCCGCCGATGGCGACGTCCAGCTTCTCGACGCCCTCACCGATGGTGACCTCCTTGGTGTACGAGCCACCGGTGGAGATCGACGGGCGCTCGACGGCGGCCGAGCCCAGCGAGCCGCCCTTGAGCCTGCCCTCCAGGGGGCCGGCGTTGTTGGTGACCTTCCAGTCGACCGACGCCGGGGTGCCGATCTTCGCCTCGGCGATGGTCTGCACCGCCGGGTCGAAGGTCGCGCCGAGCAGCGCCACGTCCAGCTTGTACGGGTTGTCCAGCAGCGGCGACGTGCGCCGGGCCTCGACCTCGATCTCCCAGACACCGGGCTGCGGGTCCGGGTAGGAGCGCGCGTCCGGGCGGCAGGTGTTGGCCGGGTTCTCGTAGTTCGGGTAGCAGAACGGCGTACCGCTGTCGTCCACCGGCACCCCGTACGGGTGGATGGCGATGAAGCGGGTCTGGCTGCCCGAGCGCAGGGCGCTCATCGCGACCTCAAGGGTCTTGGCGCCCTCCGGCACGGTCACGAAGTACGACGTGGTGCCGTTGCGCTGCACCGAGCCGGACGCCTTGAACGCGTAGGACGGCTTCGCCAGCGGCTTGGAGACGACGACCGTCGTCAGGATCTGCTGGTCGGTGCCGGCGGTCTTCTTGTCGTCCAGCTGGAGGATCGCGCTGTGCACGCCCGCGCTGCCCGGCTTCGCCTGGACCTTGACCGTCACCGGCTTGCCCAGCGGCAGCGAGACCTTGTCGGAGCCGGTGAGCTTGAAGGTACCGTCGTTGTACTTCCAGGAGAGCTTGTGCTCGACCTTCTTGTCCGGGCCCGTGGTGCGGGTGACCGTGACGTCGTAGGTCTTCTTCTGGCCGGCCTGGAGGCCGCCCTCGCGGTCGTAGAGGCCGGTGCCGAAGCCCGGGGTCTTCAGCGCGAAGTCGATCGCGGTGTCGACGGGGGCCTTGACCGTGTACTCGTGCGCCGGGGCGCCCTGCTTCGCGATCAGCTTCCAGGCGTCCACGATGTTGATCAGACCGGCGCCCTGGGCGTGCGCGGGCACGTCCTTGATCTTGGTGGCGGTGCTGGTCAGCGCGGTGCGCAGGTCGGCCGGGGGCAGCTCGATGTGCTTCTGCTTCGCGGCGGACAGCAGCAGCGCGGTGGCGCCGGCGGCCTGCGGGGAGGCCATCGACGTGCCCTGGAGCATGGAGTAGCCGGCCGGCAGGGAGTAGCCCGCCTCGGCGACCGGCGAACCGGGCAGCCAGGTCTGCGTCGAGTTGATCGACGCACCGGGGGCCGTCAGGGTCGGCGTGAAGCCGCCGTCCTCACGCGGGCCGCGCGAGGAGAAGGGCAGCATGTCGTACTTCTTGGTGACGTTGGAGCCGTAGTTGGCGGCCCAGGTCTCCTTGGAGATGGACGCGCCGACCGAGATGACGTGGTCGGCGAGGCCGGGGTCACCGATGGTGTTGACGCCGGGGCCGTCGTTGCCGGCCGAGATGACCAGCTGGACGCCGTAGATGTCGACCAGCCGCTTGTACAGCTCGGAGCGGGCGTTGTTGCCGTCGTTGAGCGGCGGCAGGCCGCCGATCGACATGTTGACGACGTCGACGCCGCGGTTCACGACGAGGTCGATCATGCCCTCGGTGAGCGCGATGTTGGTGCAGCCGCCGGACCAGGTGCAGGCGCGCGAGGAGACGATCTTCGCGCCGGGCGCGGCACCGTTCATCTGGCCGCCGAACAGACCGTTGGCGGCGGTGATACCGGCGACGTGCGTCCCGTGCTCGGACTCGATGACCCCGATGGAGACGTAGTCGGAGGTGTCGCCGGCGGTGTTGTAGACGACGTCCTGGCGGTTCTCCACGACGAACGGGATGCGCTCGACGACGTCGGTGCGCGGGTTGTCCTTGCCGAAGTAGGAGACCTGGTGCTTCTCCTTGTACGGCTTGAGGGCGGTGTCGTCGCGGAAGTCGCCGTTGTTGTTCAGGTCGACCCGGGAGGCGCCGCTGACCGGGTCGTAGAGCACGGCCCAGGTGTCGGTGGTGTCGCCGTCGCGGTTCAGGTCGCCCGCCATGTCGCCGCCCTTGGTGGCGGCCTCGGCGAACAGGCTGATCCGGTACGAGCCCTTGGGCGCGTTGTACGTCCGCCCCTTGTACGTGAACACCGGGCCGGAGACGGCGTCCGTCATCCGCAGCCAGGTGCCGTCGCCGTCGCTCACCGGGTCGGTGGCGGTCACCCAGTCGGTGATCTTGCGCTCACCGGTGGTGGTCTTCTGGAGCGCCGGGTGCGCGATGTCGACGCCCGCGTCCAGGACGCCGATGGTGATCCCGCGGCCGTCCGCCTTCGGGTGCTGCTTCACGAAGTCGACCGCGCCCGTCTCGAAGGACGGGTTGTACGGGTTCTTCGCCGGCGTCTTCTTCCCGGGGGCCGGGTAGCTTCCGGTGGACTTCGCCTTGGTCTTCGCGCCGGTCGCCCGGTCGGCGGCGGGCGTCGGGTCGTCCAGCACGATCTCCTGCTTGAGATCGATGCCGTGGACGGAGCTCAGCTTCGACGCCGCCTTGATGGTGGCCTCGGCGGTCGCGGTCGGCACGGTCGCCCGTACGTAACCCAGCTTGTCGTACGCACGGCCGAGCACGGAGCCCTTGACGGCGTCCAGCTGCTTGGTGACCTGCTCGGTCGCGCCGGGGGCGGTCGCGACCATCATCGTGACGTTCTTCTCGCCCTTGGCCTTGGCCTTGGTCAGGACCTCGGCGTCGGCGGTGCCCAGCTTGTCCGCCGGCGCGGTGCCGGCGGCCTTGACGGGGGCGGAGGCCGGATCGTCGGCGGCGAAGACGGGGGCGACACCGGTGGCGGCCAGAGCGGCCACCAGACCGGCGGCGGCCGCCACCCGGGCCGCTCGTCTCGCTCCGGATATGGAACCGGGGGATTCGGAGGTCATCAGCATCCCTGTATGTGAAAGAGAGAGTCCGGAAATCGGTACCGGATGACCGCTCACCCTTTCGTAAATGACAGGGGTTTGTGGAGAGTTGTGGGGGCCTTGTTGAGTACATGGCGTAATCCCGCCACCGGGGCGGATGCGCCAGTAGGGACGAACGGGTGGATTCGGGAACGGAATTCAGCCAGGTGAGGCGTGAGGTGTGCGACCCCGGGTGTGGGGTCCCGGTTCAGCGGGGAAGGATCATCACGTACGCCGCCGGCTCCCGGTCCGCCGCGGCCATCAGCGCTGTCCGGACCACGGCCGCCTGCTGCCCGAGCGCGTCCCGCAGCTTCTCCGGCGTGAGGTGCACGACGGTCACGCCGAGCCGTTCCAGGTGCTCGCGCCGCGCCGCGTACGCGGACCACTCGGCCTCGTGCCTCTCGTCCTGGCGGCTGTGGCGCGGCGCCCTCGTATCGAGCTCCACGGCGACCGCCTCGTCGGGCCAGTAGGCGTCCACGCGGCCCAGGTGCGGGCCGCCGGGCAGCCTCAGGTCCACGTTCCACAGCGGCTCCGCGAGCCCATGGGTGCGCACCATGGCGTACAGCCGCTCCTCCGCCATCGCCCGGCCCTCCGCGAGCAGCGAGTCGACCGCGTCGACCACCTGCGGCCGGCCGAGCACCTTGGCCCGGTTCAGCTCGCCCACCAGCACGGCCGGTTCGCAGTGGCCGCCGCGCACCGCCTCGGTGAGCAGCCGGCGCACCGTGACCGCGTCCCCGAGCCCGGCCACCGCGTCCGCCAGCGCCCGCGCCACCGGGGCCACCGGCAGCCCGTCCAGCCACTCCGGGCGCGGCGGTTCGGCGGTCCGCAGCAGCCGGGCGTACCCGGCCGAGCGCAGCCGCCGCACCCGGGGCACCAGCACGTCGACCCGCTCCACGGAGGCGGCGGGCGGCGCGGCGGCGAAGCCGTACAGCGAGAGCGCGGCGAGTCCGGTGAGCACCGCGTCGCCGTACGCGGGGTCCGCGGTCCGCCCGGGGGCGGGGCGCCGTCCGGAGGCCGGCGGGCGGCCCGCGTACAGCAGGGCGGACCGCAGCCGCTCCGGGCCGCTGAGCTCCCCGGGGTGCAGGACGAAGACCCCGGGCAGCGGCTGCTGCCAAGGCCCGCCGTCCCCGCACCGCTCCACCGCCCGCCCGACGGGCACGCCCATCGCCTTCAACTGGGCGGCGGAGACGACGCGTTGACGCCCACGGGAGGGAACGGGGCGGCCGGACTGGAGCGGGGTGTTCTGGGTCATGCTCCGGTGTATCCCGCCAACGGCCCCATCTTTAACCGTTGTTACAGGCCCGTCGACATACCCGGACAAGAACACCGTTCTGCATCGCCATCCGGCCAGGGCGCCCTACGCCACCGAATCAGCCGCCTGCGCCCGCAGGGCCCGCGCCAGGTCGTCCCGGGCCTCAAGCACCAGCCGCCGCAGCGCCGGCGCCGCGTCCGCCCGGGCCGTCAGCCACGCGTCGGTCGCCTCCAGCGTCGCCGGGTCGTCCTGGAGGGACGGGAACAGCCCCTTGACGACGGCCATCCCGATCTGGATCGACCGCTCGGCCCACACCCGCTCGATCGCCTCGAAGTACCGCGCGGCGTACGGCGCCAGCAGCTCCCGCTGGGACGACTGCGCGAAGCCCGCGATCGTCGCCTCCACCAGCGCGTTGGACAGCGCGTCCGACTCCACGACGTCCGCCCACGCCCGGGCCTTCACCTCGGCGGACGGCCGCGAGGCCAGGCACCGTACGTGGTGCCGCCTGCCGGACGCCGTGTCGTCCCGGACCAGCTCCGCGTCGACCGCCGCCTCGTCGGCCGCGCTGTGGGCGACCAGCGGGGAGAGGAACGCCCAGCGCAGCTCCTGGTCGACGTCGAGCCCGTCGATCCGTGCGGTCCCGTCGAGCAGCCCGGCCAGCAGCTGGAAGTCGGAGTCCGACGCGGCGACCGACGCGAAGAACCGGGCCCAGGCGAGCTGGTGCTCGCTGCCCGGCTCGGCGAGCCGCAGTTCACCGAGCGCGCCCTCGGCCAGCGCCCGGCCGCCCTCCTCGCGCCACTCGGGAGCCGCGTAGTTCACGAGCGCGCCGCGCGTCCAGGCGTGCAGCATCTGAAGGACACCGATGTCCGTCTCGCGCCCGGCGAAGGCCAGGACCAGCGAGACGAAATCGCGCGCCGGCATCAGCCCGTCGCGGGTCAGGTTCCACAGCGCCGACCAGCACAGCGCCCGGGCCAGCGGGTCCGTGATGTCGCCCAGGTGCGCGCGCAGGGTGGCGAGCGACACCTCGTCGAAGCGGACCTTGCAGTACGTCAGGTCGTCGTCGTTGACGAGGATCAGCTCGGGCCGCTCGGCCCCCGCCAGCTCCCCGATCACGGTGCGCGGCCCCGACACATCCGCCTCGGCACGCGCGTAACGCACCAGCTCGCCCTCGGTGTTGCGGCTGTACAGGCCGACGGCGACCCGGTGCGGTCGCAGCTCCGGGTAGGACTCGGCGGCCTCCTGGAGGACGGCGAGCTCGGTGATCCGGCCGGCCGCGTCGTACGTGGCGACCGGGGTCAGCGAGTTGACGCCCGCGGTCTGGAGCCAGGAGCGCGACCAGGCGGTCATGTCACGCCCGGACGTCTCGGACAGCACCGACAGCAGGTCCCCGAGCCGGGTGTTCCCGTACGCGTGCTTCTTGAAGTAGCGCCGGGCGCCCTCCAGGAACGCGTCCCGTCCCACGTACGCCACGAGCTGCTTGAGGACCGACGCGCCCTTGGCGTACGTGATGCCGTCGAAGTTCAGCTTGGCGTCCTCCAGGTCACGGATGTCGGCCGTGATCGGGTGGGTGGACGGCAGCTGGTCGGCGCGGTACGCCCAGGACTTGCGGTTGTTGGCGAAGGTGATCCAGCCGTCCTCGAAGCGGGTCGCGCCGGTCATCGCGAAGACGCCCATGAAGTCCGCGAAGGACTCCTTCAGCCACAGGTCGTCCCACCACTGCATGGTGACGAGGTCCCCGAACCACATGTGCGCCATCTCGTGCAGGATGACGTTGGCCCGGCCCTCGTAGGCCGCCTGCGTCACCTTGCCGCGGAAGATGTACTCCTCGCGGAACGTGACACAGCCCGGGTTCTCCATCGCGCCGAGGTTGTACTCCGGCACGAACGCCTGGTCGTACTTCCCGAACGGGTACGGGTAGTCGAAGTTGTCGTGGAAGAAGTCCAGGCCCTGCTTGGTGATCAGGAAGATGTCGTCGGAGTCGAAGTGCTTGGCGAGCCCCTTGCGGCACATCGCGCCGAGCGGGATCTCCAGCGTCGTGCCGTCCTCGAAGGTCCGGCTGTAGGAGTCGGTGACGTAGTGGTACGGACCGGCGACGACCGCCGTGATGTACGTCGAGATCGGCTCGGTCTCCGCGAACCGCCACACCCCGCCCTCGCGGGACTCCTCCGCGCCGTTGCTCCACACCGTCCACTCGGCAGGCGCCGTCACCCGGAAGCGGTACGGGGCCTTGAGGTCGGGCTGTTCGAAGTTGGCGAAGACGCGGCGGGCGTCCGCCGGCTCGTACTGGGTGTAGAGGTAGACCTCGCCGTCCTCCGGGTCCACGAAGCGGTGCATGCCCTCGCCGGTCCGGCTGTACGCGCACTGCGCGTCGACCACCAGGACGTGCTCGCCCTCCGCCAGGTCCGCCAGCGCGATCCGCGCCCCGTCGAAGACGGCCGCCGGGTCCAGCGCGGTGCCGTCCAGCGTCACCGCGTCGACCGAGGGCGCGATCAGGTCCGCGAAGGTGGACGCGCCGCCGCGCGCCGCGCGGAAGCGGATCGTCGTCACCGAGCGGAAGGTCAGCGGACCGCCCGCCGTGTCGTCCCCGCCGGTCGCGGAGCGGACGTCGAGTTCGACGTCGTAACCGTCGACGGCCAGCAGCTCGGCCCGCTCACGGGCCTCGTCTCGGGACAGGTTCTCGCCGGGCACGGCACACTCCTTTGTGTCACGTTCGAATAGTTTGATCCTCCCATGCCGTCATCGGGACCGGCGGGCGGGAATGGCCGGAGCGTCGTCCGGTGTTCTGGCGCACAGACTTTCGCACCGACGCGATCCGTCCGTTCGAGGAGAGAGATGTCTGACAACAGCACGGCGACCGGCAGGACCCCCGTCGACTTCTGGTTCGACCCGCTCTGCCCCTGGGCCTGGATGACCTCCCGCTGGATGCTGGAGGTGGAGAAGGTCCGCGACGTCGAGGTCCGCTGGCACGTCATGAGCCTGGCCGTGCTCAACGAGGACCGGCTCGACGAGCTGCCCGCCGAGTACCGCGACATGCTGGAGAACAAGGCGTGGGGCCCCGTCCGCGTCGTGGTCGCCGCCCAGCAGCTGCACGGCGAGGACATCGTCGGCCCGCTCTACACCGCGCTCGGCACCCGCTTCCACAACCGCGGCGAGGGCCCGACCCGCGAGGCCGTCGAGAGCGCCCTCAAGGACGTCGGCCTCCCCGTCGAGCTCGCCGAGTACGCGGACTCCGACACCTACGACACCGAGCTGCGCGCCTCCCACAAGGAGGGCATCGAGAAGGTGGGCCAGGAGGTCGGCACCCCGGTCATCGCCGTCCCCGGCGCCGACGGCGAGCAGATCGCCTTCTTCGGCCCGGTCGTCACCCCGGCCCCCAAGGGCGAGGAGGCCGCGAAGCTCTGGGACGGCACCCTGATGGTCGCCTCGATCCCCGGCTTCTACGAGATCAAGCGCACCCGCACCCAGGGCCCGATCTTCGACTGACCGTCCGACGGCGGCGGGGAGCACTCCCCGCCGCCGGCTGTGACGCCACCGTGACGCAATATTTGAATCCTCCCCCGGCTGAAGCAGGGGGATTCCTGGCTCACGCTGCCTACGGGTCAGCGACCCGGCAGGTCTTCCACGATCAACACCAGCCGGGACGAAACCTGCCCGGTTTGGTACGGCATAGCTTGGTGGTGCATGTGCCGTCTTGGTTCTCGATCAGCACGCGTACGGAGCTTGGTTCTCGCCACCGCACCCCGGCGAGCGTACCCGATCATGCGGGTGGTCGTTTGCCCTGGCAGCGGAACCCCGTTCCGGGCACCCTGGAGGTTCCCGGTGACGGGGATCACAGCCCGGCCCGGGCGTCCTGTGATCTTCTGGGCGGATGCGCCCCGCCACCGCCCTCGTCCTGTGCGCCGCCCTCGCGAGCACCGCGCTGCTCAGCGGATGCGGGAAGGAGACCGCCGGGGCCTCCGCCTCGCCCGGGGCGACCTGCGCCTCCCTCGCGCCGCTCCCCGACCCGGCCGGGCGGACCTGGGACAACGTCCGGGTGATCAGCGGCAAGTGCGGTCCCTCGGGCGCCCCCTCCACCGGGTTCGAGGTCACCAACACGGACAAGGAACCGCTCACCTTCACCCTCACGTTCACCCTGGTCAACGGGTTGGGCGAGGCCATGGACAACATCACCCGCACCGTGGAGGCGGTGAAGCCCGGCCAGACCGTGCGGCGGCCCCTGGACGCGGCGGACGGACCGGGCTCGGCCCGCTCGTACCGGGCCCGGATCATGAAGGTGCGGGCCGTCCCGGCGGACGGCGTGGGCGGCGGCTGTCCCTCCTCAGGGGTCCGCATCACCAACGACCGGGGCGACGCCGCGATGGGGCTGCGCGTCGTGGGCATCAACCTCACCAACTGCTCCACCACCGACTACGAGCTGAACGGCTACCCGGCGCTCCGGCTCCTCGGCGAGGACCGCAAGCCGGTGAGCGGGGTCAGGATCCTGCGCGGCACCACCGCGATCTCCACCGGCATCGGCGGCAACGCCGAACCCCGCCCCGTCACGCTGCGCCCCGGCGAGAGCGCGCGCGCCACCCTCGCCTGGCGCAACACCACCACGGAAGGCGACCCGGTGAACGCCCCCTACACCGAGGTCACCGCGAAGCCCGGCGCCGCGCCCGTGACGGTCACCCCGGAGCTGGACCTCGGCACCACGGGAAGGCTCGGCGTCGGCCCGTGGACGAAGACTCCGGCGGCGGCGCGGACCGGTGAACTTCCCGGTCAGGAGTAGAAGTTGCGCGGCCAGCTGTGCTTGGCCAGGACCGCGGACTGCTCGGCGGTGAGCGGCTGTCCGTCGCTGAGCGCGGTGTTGCGCTCCACGTTCCGGACGCTGCGCATGCCCGGGATCACCGTGGAGACCGCCGGGTGGCTCAGGACGAACCGCAGTGCGTGCTCCGCGATCGCGTCCGGCTCGATGCCCAGGTCCGCCACGATCGCCGCGACGCGCCGTTCGACCTGGGCCGGGCGGTCGCCCCGGAAGTAGCGGTTGCGGAAGTCGCCCTCGGGGAACGTCGTGTCCGCGGTGATCCGGCCGGTCAGCCCGCCCTCGTCCAGCGCGACCCGGACGATCACGCCGACCCCGTGCTCCGCGCAGGCCGGCAGCAGCTCATCGGCGGGGGCCTGGTCGAACACGTTGTAGATGACCTGCACGCTGTCCACGAGCCCGCTGCGCACGAGCGCGACCGCGCTCTCCGGCGCGTGGTCGTTGACGGAGACCCCGAAGAGGCGGATCCGGCCCTCCTGCTTCAGCGCCGCGACCGTCTCCAGCCAGTCCCCGCGCCCCAGCCACTCGTCGTTCCAGACATGGAACTGGAGCACGTCGAAGTGGTCGAGCCCGGACGCGGCGAGGCTGGTCTCCAGGCTGGTACGGATGTGCTCGCCGGGGAACGCGTCCGCCGGGTCCGTGCCGTCCGCCGCCGGCCACACCCCGTTCTTCGGCGGCACCTTCGTCGCCACCAGCACCTCGTCACCGGCCCGTTCGCGGACCAGCTGCCCGACGATGCGCTCGCTCTCGCCGTAGCCGCGCGCGGTGTCGATGAGGTTCACCCCCAGGTCGACGGCGCGGTGCAGGGCGCGCAGCGACTCGTCCCGCGTCGCCCCCACCCAGCTGGACTCGCCGATGCCCCAGGCCCCGTAGCCGATCTCGGACACCGAAAGTCCGCTGCGTCCCAGCTCGCGGTAGCGCACAGTCATCCTCCACGTCGTCGTCCCGTTCCGGGCAAACCAGCACGACGATAGGGGAGTTGTCAGGGGAGGGCAGCTGGTTTTACGGGGTGCTCAGCCGCCCACCGGGCTGTGCACGGAGACCGGGTCGCCGACCCGCACCACGCCCTCGCGGACCACCGCGTTCTTCGCGCCGAAGCTGAGCTTGTTGCCGAACTCCGGCTCCCTGCGGTACGTGGCCAGGGTGCGCACCGGCTCCGGGCCCGCGCGGCGCCCGGTCCGCTGGTCGATGAGCGGGACGTTGCACCGGATCGCCTTGACCGAGTGGGCGAGTTCGGCGGTGCCCACGGTCATCCGCGCCACCCGGTCCTCGAAGTGCGGCTCGTCGTCACCGGTCAGCACGATGTTGGCCCGGAAGCGGTCCATGGGCACGGGCGCGGCGTCGCCCCGTTCCGCGATGCGGGCGTTCAGGCCGGCGAGCGAGGCGGTCGAGGTGACCAGGACCGCGTGCGCGTCGCCGAAGTTGACCTTGCCGGGGGTCTCGCCCCAGCCGTCGCGGTCGAAGCCGGGGCGCACCCGGACCAGCCGGGACGCGGCCCCCAGTGCCTCGGAGAACCACCGCGCGGCCTCGTCGCCCTGGTCGACGGCTTCGCCGAGGTCCCGGCCGAACATGCTGACCTCGCGGCGCGGCCCGTCCGGCGCCACTTCCAGGCGCAGCGGCCCGACGGCCTCGGCGGACAGGTCGAGGGCCGCCCCGGCGTCCAGGACCCGGACCCCGATCGCCGCCATCGCGGGGTGGGTGCGCTGGCTGCGGAACGAGCCGTCGGCCGCGTCGACCACCATGAACATCCGGTCGTGCTCCAGGCCGGTGACGGCGACCCGCGCGGAGTCGACCCGGGTCCCGGCGCAGCCCTTGACCGGGTAGTACACCAACTCGTGGACGGTGATCGTCATGACGTGCTCCTCATGCCGGACATCATGGCAGCCGCGCCCGGACCGCAGAGAGGCCCCCGCCTGTCACGTCCAGGCGGGGGCCTCCCCTTCATCCGCCTGCCGGTGAAGGTTGAGAAGACGATCACGAGGCAGGACGTCCGGTGCGCCCCGGCCGGGGCCTCGGCTCAGGGGGCGAGCAGCAGCACGTCCGCGCGCTCCTTGGCGGCGGCGTAGCGCTTGGCCACGTCCTGCCAGTTGACGACGGCCCACATCGCCTCGATGAAGTCGACCTTCTGGTTCTTGTACTGGAGGTAGAAGGCGTGCTCCCAGGCGTCGAAGACCAGGACCGGGACGGAGCCCTGGCCCACGTTGCCCTGGTGGTCGTAGACCTGCTCGACGATCAGCTTGCCGCTGACCGGCTCGTACGCGAGGACGCCCCAGCCGGAGCCCTGCGTGGTGGCCGCGGCCTTCGTCAGCTGGGACTTGAAGCCGGCGAAGGAGCCGAACGACTCGGTGATCGCGTCCGCGAGGTCGCCGACACCGTCCGCGGCCAGCGGCTCGCCGCCGCCGTCACCGGTCATGTTGTGCCAGTAGATCGAGTGCAGGATGTGGCCGGACAGGTGGAAGGCGAGGTTCTTCTGGAGGCCGTTGATCGCTCCCCACGCCTCCTTGTCCCGCGCCTCCTCCAGCTGCTCCAGGGTGTCGTTGGCGCCCTTCACGTACGCGGCGTGGTGCTTGTCGTGGTGGAGCTCGATGATCTGCGGATTGATGACCGGTTCGAGCGCGGCGTAGTCGTACGGGAGTTCCGGGAGCGTGTACGTGGCCATTGGTTTCGAACCCTCCAACTGCTGACAAGTTGTTATTGCAACCTCTATGCAACAGCAGGCTAACAGCAGCAACGCGAAACACCGGGTCAGCCCTTCGGCTTAGGACCCGGTGTTTCGTACGGTTTTACGGGGTTACGGCTCAGACTCCGGCGCGCCGCCGCTGGCGTACGGCCCCGATCGCCGCCAGGGCCACCGTCAGCGTGCCCGACGCCAGGAGCTGATCGCGGGTCGAGGGCTGGCGGAGCATCAGGACGAAGATGCCGGCCATGGCGAGCAGCGCCACCACCGTCAGCCCCGGGAACAGCCACATCCGCACCACCAGCTTCTCGGGCGCCTCGCGCTCCAGGCGGGCCCGCAGGATCAGCTGGGAGACGGCGATGAAGATCCAGACGACCAGGATCACCGCGCCGGTCATGTTGAGCAGCCAGGGGAAGACGTCGTCCGGCCGCCAGTAGCTCAGCAGCACGCACAGGAAGCCGAAGACGGACGAGACCAGGACCGCCGTGCGCGGCACCCCGCCGGAGACCCGGCCCAGCCGCCTCGGGCCCTGCCCGCGCGCCACCAGCGAGCAGGCCATGCGCGAGGCGCCGTAGATGTTGGCGTTCATCGCGGAGAGCAGGGCGACCAGGATGACCACGTTCATGATCTGCGCCGCCTGCCCGATGCCGAGGTGGTCCAGCGCCGCGTAGAACGGCCCCACCTCGACCACCTTCGGGTCGTCCCAGGGCACCAGCGTGACGACGACCGCCATCGAGCCCACGTAGAACAGCGCGATCCGCCACATCGCCGTCCGCACGGCCTTCGCGACCCCGCGCACCGGGTTCTCGGACTCCGCGGCGGCGATGGTGACCGTCTCCAGACCGCCGTACGCGAAGACGGAGGCGAGCAGTCCGATGACCAGGCCGTCCGGGCCGTTCGGCAGGAAGCCGCCCTCCCCGCTGAGGTTGGCGGTGCCCGGCGCGTCGGTCCCCGGCAGCACCCCCAGGACCGCCAGCACGCCGAGGACCAGGAACAGCGTGATCGCGGTGACCTTGAGCGCGGCGAACCAGAACTCGAACTCGCCGAACTTCGTCACCGAGGCCAGGTTGGTGCCCAGGAACACCACCATGAACAGCGCCACCCAGGCCCACTCCGGGGTCCCCGGCAGCCAGCCCGTCACGATCTTGGCCGCGCCGATCCCCTCCAGGCCGACGGCCGTGCACAGCAGTACCCAGAACGCCCAGCCCGCCGTGAACCCGGCCCACGGCCCGATGGCCCGCTCGGCGTGCACCGAGAACGAACCGGAGGCCGGATTGGCCGCCGACATCTCGCCGAGCATCCGCATCACGAGCATCACCAGCACCCCCGAGACGGCGTAGGCGATGACGATCGAGGGCCCCGCCGCGGCGATGCCGGCGCCGGAGCCGACGAAGAGCCCGGCGCCGATGACACCACCCAGGGCGATCATCGAGAGATGGCGCTGCTTCAGCCCGTGCGACAGGGGCGATTCGGGGCCGGTGTCCGGCGCGGTGGCCGGGGAGCCGGTGGGGGAGGGCGCGGAGGTCCGGGACATGGACGGGCTCTGTTCGGTCGGTGAGACGGGGGACGTCCGCCCAGTCTGGACACGTGATCCGCTCGCCGGTAACCGCCGTCCGCTATACGGTCACCGGGTCCACACCGGGCGCGCACGCGGCGGCGGACGGTGGGCCACCGTCACGTACCGCGCTTTTAGAGGGAGTTCACAGTCCCGCTTCCGCGCGCCTTCCCGGCCCGCCCCGGACGCATCCCCGCTCACCTCCGTGACAAGCATCACGCTCCGCGATGATTGCGCCACCCTCCTTGTGCGAATCCCACCAACGCCCCGATCACCGCTTTGTGGGCCGCTGACGGTGATCGGGCACGGCCCGGTCGGATAGCGTCACGGTCAGTCCCTCTCCACCCTCACCCCCGCGGAGTCCCCGATGAGCACTGCTGCCGCCCCCGCCCGCACCGGAGCGGTCCTCGCCGACCTGCTGCCCGCCGCCCGGCACCGCTACGCCGTGGACACCGCCCTGGTGCTCGGTGGCGCGGCGCTCACCGGCATAGCCGCCCAGATCGCCGTGCCGGTCCCGGGCTCCCCGGTCCCGGTCACCGGCCAGACCTTCGCCGCGCTGCTCGTCGGCACCGCGCTGGGCGCCCGCCGCGGCTTCCTCTCCCTCGCCGTGTACGCCCTCATCGGCATGGCCGGCATGCCGTGGTTCGCGAACGGCACCTCCGGCCCGGGCGGCGCCTCCTTCGGCTACGTCCTCGGCATGCTCCTCGCCGCCACCGTCGTCGGCGGCCTGGCCCGGCGCGGCGGCGACCGCTCGGTGCTGCGCACGGCCGGGACGATGGTCCTCGGCTCGGCGATCATCTACGCGGTCGGCGTGCCGTACCTGGCCCTGTCCACCGGTATGTCGGCGAGCGCCGCGATCGCCGCGGGCCTGACGCCGTTCCTGCTCGGCGACGCCCTGAAGGCGGCCCTGGCCATGGGCGCGCTGCCCGCCTCCTGGAAGCTGCTCGGCCGCCGCGGCTGACACCGCGACACCTCTGTCGAGGCCCGCCGGACCGCACCGCGGACGGCGGGCCTCCGCGTATCTGCCCGGCACCGGGCACACCGCACCCCTTCGTCGGCGCCCCGCCCGCGCACGTGCCACACTCCTCCCATGCGCGTGTACCTCGGATCCGACCATGCCGGTTACGAACTCAAGAACCACCTCGTCGAGTGGCTCAAGGCCCAGGGCCACGAGGCCGTCGACTGCGGTCCCCACATCTACGACGCCCAGGACGACTACCCGCCGTTCTGCCTCCGCGCCGCCGAGAAGACGGCCGCCGACCCGGACAGCCTCGGCATCGTGATCGGCGGCTCCGGCAACGGCGAGCAGATCGCCGCCAACAAGGTGAAGGGCGTCCGCGCCGCGCTGGCCTGGAGCGAGCAGACCGCCGCGCTCGGCCGCGAGCACAACGACGCCAACGTGATCTCCATCGGCGGCCGGATGCACACGGTCGAGGAGTCCACCAAGTTCGTGGAGATCTTCCTCTCCACCCCGTACTCCGGCGAGGAGCGGCACACCCGCCGCATCGACATGCTCACGGCGTACGAGAACACCGGCGAACTCCCCCCGATCCCGGCCCACCACCCGCAGCAGGGCTGACCAGCTTCCTGTGCCGCCGGTCCGTCCGGCGGCACAGCCATGTCCGCCCCCCCCGCACCACCCAGGAGACCCGCCGCCGTGCCCGAGGGACACACGATCCACCGCCTCGCCGACGACCACCGCGAGCGCTTCGCCGGCCGGCCGGTGCGGGTGAGCAGCCCGCAGGGCAAGTTCTCCGACAGCGCCGCCCTGCTCGACGGGCGGGTCCTCGGCACGGCCGACGCCCATGGCAAGCACCTCTTCCTCGGCTTCCCGGACACCGGCTGGGTCCACATCCACCTCGGCCTCTTCGGCAAGCTCAACTTCGGTACGGTGCCGGCCCCGCCGCCCACCGACACCGTCCGGCTGCGCCTGGTCAACGAGGCGCACCACGCGGACCTGCGCGGCCCGACCACCTGCGCCCTGATCACGGACGCCGAGAAGCGCGCGATACACGACCGCCTCGGCCCCGACCCGCTGCGCGACGGCGAGGACGGCGAACGCGCCTGGCAGCGGATCTCCCGCAGCCGGATCACCGTCGCCGCCCTGCTGATGGACCAGAAGGTCATCGCGGGCGTCGGCAACGTCTACCGCGCCGAAGTGCTGTTCCGGCACGGCATCGACCCGTACCGGGCGGGCAAGGACCTCACCCGGCGCGAGTGGGACGCGATCTGGGCGGACCTGCGCGCGCTGATGCGCGAAGGCGTGCGGAACAACCGGATCGACACCGTCCGCCCCGAGCACCTGCCCGAGGCGATGGGCCGTCCGCCCCGCGTCGACGACCACGGCGGCGAGGTCTACGTCTACCGGCGCGCCCGCCAGGGCTGCCACATCTGCGGCACCGAGATCCGCACCGCCGACCTGGCCGCCCGCAACCTCTTCTGGTGCCCCGGCTGCCAGTCCGCGTAATCCCCGCGGTCTACCCGCCGGTACGGCACCGAGCGCGCCGATTTCGAACACATTGTCACGGGGTCCCCCTGCACCGGAGGCCGCCGGGTGGATAAGGTCCCCGCAATGGCCCGACGCGCAGGAGCAAAGACGTACCCGGCCCGATGGCGGAAATCGGCGCACCGGGTCTACACCACGCTGCGCCGGTCCGGGGTCGACTACTTCCGCGGCGACGGCTCCGACTGGATCGCCCTGGCCGGCCTCTTCCTGGTCATCCCGGTCATCACCTGCCTCACCCTGGTCGACCCGGTCTGGTGCGCGCCCACCATGCTCGTCCTGCCGATCGTCGCGGGCGGCCTGCTGCTGCGCCCCGCCAGCCTCCTCGGCCTGTACGCGGGGGTCGCCGTCGCCCTCATCGTGGAGTCGATGCGGCTCGGCCCCTACCAGGACGGCCCGGCCGGGGTCACCCCCGGCACCGTGCTCACGGTCGCCGCCTGCGGGTTCTTCGGGCTGATCCTCGCCCAGTTCCGCGCCCGGGTCGGGGTGCCCTGGCGGCGCGGCGGCACCATGCTCTTCGACCTGCGCGAACGCATCCGCGTCCAGAGCTCGCTGCCCCGCCTCCCACAGGGCTGGCACCGCGAGATGGCGCTGCGCCCGGCCGGCGGGCAGTCCTTCTCCGGCGACTTCGTCGTCGCGGCCCGCACCCACGGCGGCCGCACCCTGGAAGCCGTCCTGACCGACGTCTCCGGCAAGGGCATGGACGCCGGCTCCCGCGCCCTGCTGCTGTCCGGCGCCTTCGGCGGGCTCCTCGGCTCACTGCCCCCGCACGGCTTCCTGCCCGCCGCCAACGGCTATCTGCTGCGCCAGGACTGGGACGAGGGCTTCGCGACCTCGATCCACCTGGTCCTCGATCTGGAGACCGGCGACTACGAACTCCTCTCGGCGGGCCACCCGCCGGCCCTCCAGCTCCACGCCGGCAGCGGCCAGTGGGAGGAGAAGGCGGCGGAGGGCCCGCTGCTCGGGGTGTACGACGGCGCCGAGTTCGACGCGGTGAAGGGCCATCTCGCCCCCGGCGACGTGCTGATGCTGTTCACCGACGGACTGGTGGAGGCGTCCGACCGGGACATCGCGGAGGGCATCGACCGGCTCACCGGCGAGGCCGACCGCTATGTCAGCACCGGCTTCGAGGGCGCGGCCTGGCACCTCATCGAGGCGTGCGCCAAGGACGTCAACGACGACCGGGCCCTGCTGCTCCTGTCACGGAAGTCCTGAACCGGCCCCGACCGGATCGGGCTCGCGGAGCGCCGGTTCGGGCTTGCCCGGCAGGAAGCGGGCCAGCCAGTGCGAGCGCCCGGCCGCCAGCGGCGCGAGGACCGCGAGGACCAGTACGTAACCCGCGATGAACGGGGAGAGCCGTTCGTCGAGCCCGGCGCCCGCCGCCATCGTGGCGAGGATCAGGGCGAACTCCCCGCGCGCCACCAGGGTGGTCGAGATGTTCGCGGTGGCCTGGGGGCCGAAGCCGTACACCCTGGCGGCGGCGATCCCGGCGCACACGTTCATCGCGAGGGTGACCGCGACGGCGGCCAGCACCGGCCAGAGCACGGTGGGCAGGTCGCCCGGGTCGATGGAGAGTCCGAAGGCGAAGAAGAAGATCGCGCCGAACGCGTCGCGCAGCGGGTGCACCAGCTTGAGGATGCGCTCGCCCGACGACGTGCTGCCGAGCATCAGCCCGACCATGAAGGCGCCGATCGCGTCCGCGACGCCGAACCACTCCGAGATCCCGGCCACCAGGACGGCGGCGCCGAGGAACGAGATCACCAGGAGCTCGTCGTCCCTGGTCCCGATCAGCTTGCCGACGACCCGGGTGCCGAAGCGGGCTGCCAGGGCGAGCAGCAGCAGGAAGCCGAACGCCTTGCCGCCGTCGGTCACCGCCGCGGCGAGACTGTCCGCGCCGGACAGGATGGGCTGGAGGGCCGCCAGATACAGGGCGAGGAAGACGTCCTCCACGACGATGATGCCGAGGATGGGCCGGGTCTCCGGATTGCCGATCCGCCCGAGGTCCACCAGCACCTTGGTGACGATGGCCGACGAGGAGATCCCGAGCACCCCGGCGAGCACCAGCGCCTCGGAGGTGCCCCAGCCGAGCGCGAAGCCGAAGCCGAGCCCGGCACCGACGTTCAGGGCGAGATAGGTGCCCCCGGCGACCGCCATCTTGCGGCCGCCGGCCTTGAGGTCGTCCAGATGGAATTCCAGGCCCAGGTAGAAGAGGAGCAGCACCAGGCCGAGCGCGGAGAGCATCTCCAGGTCGTGCGGGTCGGCGACGAGGACGATGCCGGGGGTGTGCGGGCCGAGGAGGATTCCGGCCAGGATGAACAAGGGGATCGTGGGCAGTCCGATGCGGCGCCCCGCGCGGGCGAGGACCGCGGCGGCGAGGAAAGCGCCGCCCATGGCGATGAGCGTGTCTGCGTGTCCGATGAGCCCGGCCTTTCGAAGAGTCAAGAGATCGTCAAGGAGTGGTCATCGGTTAGTTTACCGAACGATTGACGTTGCAACTCTCCGGACCGGTGCGCGGGGGTGCGCCTAGAGTCCTCGCCATGACCGCATCACACGCTCGGCTGACGCTCGCCGAGGTCGAGGCCCTGGCCCGCGAGGCCCACGCCACCCAGCGGGACAAGGCCGGCCGCCCTTACGCGGAACACCTCGCGGCCGTCGCGGAGGGCGTACGGATCAGGGGCGGCAGCGACGAGCAGATCGCCGCGGCCTGGCTGCACGACGCGGTGGAGGACGACGCGCTGTCGGCCGAGTGGCTGGCCGGGGCCGCGCTGCCGCAGGCCGTCAAGGACATGGTGCTCGCCGTCACCAAGCGGGCGGGCGAGGAGCCGGAGGCGTACACCCGGCGCATCCTGGCCACCCCCGGCGCCCTGCTGGTCAAGGAGGCCGATCTCGCCCACAACGCCGACCCGGCCCGCCTCGCGGTGCTGGAGCCGGCCACCCGTACCCGGCTGACCGCGAAGTATGCGCGGGTACGCGAGCTGCTGGGGCTCACCGCACCGAACACGCCCCCGGAGCGTCGGGATTGAGCCAACACCGCCCGCCGACACCGCCCCCCGGCACCGCCCCATGACACGACGAAGCCCGGCCACCGGGGCCGGGCTTCGTGCGGTGTGCGGAGACTCAGATCCTGGCGGCGTCCCGGCGGAACGCCCAGTTCATGTCCGGCTCGGTCACGCAGCGCAGGACGCGCCGCACCGGGGGAGTGCACAGCAGGGTGACGGCGGTGGAGGCGACCACGGTCACGATCACCAGGCCCGCCGGACCGACCAGCCAGTCGTGGTCGTCGAAGATCCCCGCGTAGTCGGCGCCCTTCACCAGGAAGCCGTGCAGCAGGTAGCCGCAGATGGTGCCGGCGCCGAGCACCGTGAACCACATGTGGCGGCGCGGGACCAGCGCGAGGAACCCGGCCGTCAGCAGCACCGCGCAGCCGAACATCGCCAGGGTCATCACCGCGCCCGACCACCACGGCGCCCCCATGTCCTGGGCGCTGGAGTCCCGCAGGAACCAGCCCAGCTGCATCCGGGGCGCCGCCCAGTACGCGAAGACCAGCGCGCCCGCGAAGAGCGGCAGCGCGAACAGCCGGGCCTCGCGGCGGCGGACCAGCTCGAAGTGCTCCGGCTTCAGCTGGAGTCCGAGCACGAAGAACGGCAGGAACTGCAGCACGCGCGGCAGGTCGAGGTCGTCACCGATGCTGGGCGCGAGCGAGGCGAGAACGGCGATCACGAGCGAAACGGCCAGCGGATGGCGGAGGTTGCGCCAGATCGGCGTCGTGAGGCGCCAGATGAACAGGGCGGCCAGGAACCAGGTCAGGTACCAGGGCTCCAGCAGGCTGACGGCCGCGTCCGGCTGGTCGTTCGCGTACCGCCGGAACAGCGAGTACGCCGTCTCGAAGACCACGTACGGCACGGCGACACCCGTGACGAGCCGCTTCACCTTCTTGGGACTCAGGTCGAACGACCGTGAGAAATAGCCCGAGATGAGGATGAAGGCGGGCATGTGGAACGTGTAGACCACCATGTACAGCGCCCGGGCGGTCCGGCTCCCGTCCATGACCGGGACCCAGGAGTGCGCCACCGCGACGAGCACGATGGCGAGGTACTTGGCGTTGTCGAAGAAGGCGTCACGCTGCTTGGCCCCGCCGCTCCGGGCGGTCCGGTCCGCTGCCGGTGAGGGGGCCTCCCGGGTCGCCGTCGGCGCAGGGTGTCTGGGCTCCGCCTCCTCGGTCGCCGGGGGGAGCGTGGCCCTCTGCATTGCGTTCGGAGCGTGGAACATCTCAGGCACCCTAGACGTGTCGATTGCCATCCGTAAAACCGCCGTTGAATAGCGCGTCTTCCCTGCATATCAAATGGCAAACCAACGGAATGTGCCCGTTATGGCATGTTTGATCCCGATCAAATGGGGCAATCTGTGAGGCAGTTGACCGAAGTGAATTACCTCGCGTTCGGCGTCGAATTCGCCTGTGAATGAAGTGTGTGGATACGGAAACGATCACCGTTGCACATTCCCGGAGATCACGCGGCCCCGCTGGCCCGGAGCCCCGCCCGGTGTCCGGCCCCCGGCCGGGCGCACAGGGGGCGCAAGGGGCGCAGGATGGCGCGATATCGACAGGTCGATACGTCACCCGGCAACACCCCGGCGGGAGTTGGTGGCACGATGGGGGCGACGGAGGGTGCAGGGCCGCACATCTCCGGGCCGGCAAGGCGGACCGACCGAGGGTGTGAGCAGTCGTGGCCATTTCACTGTCTGTGGTGCTTCTGTTGGGGATCGTCCTGGTCGTCATGATCCGGAGCGGTTCCATAAAGGCGGGGCCCGCGATCGTCGCGGCGCTCTTCGGCTTCTTCCTGGCGCCGACGGGCATGGGGCCGTCGATCAACCGCTTCATGCACTCGATCATCGACTCGGTGGGCCAGATCAACTTCTGAGCCCCCGGACACGACGCGAAGGGCCCGGTCCAGTGGACCGGGCCCTTCGGCGGTTGGAGCGGGCGACGGGAATCGAACCCGCGTAGCTAGTTTGGAAGACTAGGGCTCTACCATTGAGCTACGCCCGCACGTACGGCACCGCAGGTCACACGGACCGCGGCACGACAAGCATCGTAGCGGGTCACGGGCGCTGCCCGCACACCCCTTGACGACCCGCCCCGACGGTCCTGCCGAAAGCGGCCGGCGCGATGCCTTACTCCATGTACCCTACGTGTCGCACCGACGGGGTGTGGCGCAGCTTGGTAGCGCGTCCGCTTTGGGAGCGGAAGGTCGTCGGTTCGAATCCGGCCACCCCGACCACCGGCAAGATCGCGCGGACAAGATCGCGTTGCGGGAGTTCTCCCCCTTGCCGTTACTATGCAAAATGCGTGCCCGTGTGTCTGATGTACCGGGCTCGGTCCGCGAAGCCGCCACCCCGTGCGGTGGAGCAGAACCCCAAGAAGTCAGCCACCAAGGAGACCGAACCGTGAAGAGCGCCGTGGAGACCCTGAACCCGACCCGGGTTCGGCTCAGCATCGAGGTGCCCTTCGAGGAGCTCAAGGACAGCCTCGACGCGGCGTACAAGAAGATCAACCAGCAGGTCACGGTGAAGGGGTTCCGCAAGGGCAAGATCCCCAACCGGGTCATCGACCAGCGGTTCGGCCGTGGTGCTGTGCTGGAGGAGGCCGTCAACGACGCGCTCCCGAAGTTCTACACCGAGGCCGTCAACGAGGGTGAGCTGAATGTCCTCGGCCAGCCCGAGGTCGACATCACGGAGCTGAAGGACGGCGAGCTGCTGGCCTTCACCGCCGAGGTGGACGTGCGCCCCGAGATCGAGATTCCGGACTACTCCGGCATCGAGGTCACCGTCGACGCGATCGACGTCACCGACGAGGAGGTCGAGAAGGCCGTCGAGCAGCTGCGCGGCCGCTTCGCCTCCACCAACCCGGTCGAGCGCGCCGCCGCCGAGGGCGACGTCGTCACGATCGACCTGGAGGCCAAGGTCGACGGCGAGATCCTGGAGGACGGCGTGGCCGAGGGTGTCTCGTACACCATCGGTTCCGGCGAGCTCCTGGAGGGCATCGACGAGGCCGTGACCGGCCTGGAGGCCGGTGGCGAGGCCACCTTCACCTCGCAGCTGAAGGGCGGCTCCGCCGAGGGCAAGGACGCCGAGGTCACCGTCAAGGTGAGCGCCGTCGCCGCCCGCGAGCTGCCCGAGCTGGACGACGACTTCGCCCAGATGGCCAGCGAGTTCGACACGCTGGAGGAGCTGAAGGCCGACAGCCGCAAGCGCCTTGAGAACACCAAGCAGTACGACCAGGCCACCCAGGCCCAGGAGCGCGTCCTC
Organism: Streptomyces sp. NPDC097595; assembly: GCF_044761525.1. Taxonomy (NCBI): domain Bacteria; kingdom Bacillati; phylum Actinomycetota; class Actinomycetes; order Kitasatosporales; family Streptomycetaceae; genus Streptomyces; species Streptomyces sp. NPDC097595. The sequence goes on from NZ_JBIWCN010000003.1 coordinate 442,709, forward strand.
GAGGAGCTGCTGAAGCTCGCCGAGGTCCCGATCCCGGAGAAGCTGCTCGCGGACGAGGTCCAGACCCGCAAGCACAACCTGGAGCACCACCAGCTCGGTCAGATGGGGCTCACCCTCGACAAGTACCTGGAGATCCAGGGCAAGACCGCCGAGGAGTTCGAGGCCGAGACCTCCGAGCAGGCCGTCAAGGGCATCAAGACCCAGTTCATCCTGGACGAGCTCGTCAACAAGGAGAAGCTGAACGTCAACCAGGAGGAGCTCACCGAGCACCTCATGCGGCGTGCGGCCTCCTCCGGCATGAGCCCGGACCAGTTCGCCCAGGCCGTCGTCGAGGGCGGCCAGGTGCCGATGCTCGTCGGCGAGGTCGCCCGCGGCAAGGCGCTCGCCGTCGTGGTCGAGGCCGCCAAGGTCGTGGACACCAACGGTGAGGTCGTCGAGCTGGAAGACGACGAAGAGACGGCGGAGGAGACCACGGAGGCCACCGAGGCCGCCGCCGACTCCGAGGAGAAGACCGAGGCCTGAGCCTCGCGCTGACCCCGCACGACGGGCTCCGGACGCCACCGCGTCCGGGGCCCGTCGTCGTACCGGCGGACGTTTCGCCACAACCCTTGTGCCAACTGCGGACCTTGCGCTCCCAGCGAACAGTCGCGGAAGCGGGATGGCGTTGTTCCACCTGCGCGTTAGGGTCCATGAAGAGGAAGGGTCGGGTAGTCCCGGCCCACCCGGTACGAAGACGCTGAGACGGCCGGAGCCGTCAGAGACGAGCAGGTGGATACGTGACGAATCTGATGCCCTACGCCGCCGGAGAGCCGTCCCTCGGTGGTGGCCTCGGTGACCAGGTCTACAGCCGGCTGCTCGGCGAGCGCATCATCTTCCTCGGCCAGCAGGTGGACGATGACATCGCCAACAAGATCACCGCGCAGCTGCTCCTCCTTGCCGCCGAGCCGGACAAGGACATCTACCTCTACATCAACAGCCCCGGCGGTTCGGTGACGGCCGGCATGGCCGTCTACGACACCATGCAGTACATCCCGAACGACGTCGTCACCATCGGTATGGGCATGGCGGCCTCGATGGGCCAGTTCCTGCTCACCGGCGGCACCGCCGGCAAGCGCTTCGCGCTCCCGAACACCGACATCCTCATGCACCAGGGATCGGCCGGCATCGGCGGTACCGCCTCGGACATCAAGATCCAGGCCCAGTACCTGCTGCGCACCAAGCAGCGCATGGCGGAGATCACCGCCCGCCACTCCGGCCAGACCGTGGAGACGATCATCCGCGACGGCGACCGCGACCGCTGGTACACCGCGGAAGAGGCCAAGGAGTACGGCCTCATTGACGAGATCATCTCGATCGCGTCGGGCGTTCCGGGCGGCGGCGGCACCGGCGCCTGATCCGGACCCCCGGACAGCGCCCGTACCGCACCGCATCTCTCGTACGCCGAGACACCCAGCCACAGAACGCCACCAGGATGGTGAACACCCACATGAACAACTTCCCCGGCGCCTCCGCGAGCGGCCTCTACACGGGCCCGCAGGTGGACAACCGCTACATCGTGCCGCGCTTCGTGGAGCGCACCTCGCAGGGCGTGCGCGAGTACGACCCGTACGCGAAGCTCTTCGAGGAGCGCGTGATCTTCCTCGGCGTGCAGATCGACGACGCGTCCGCCAACGACGTCATGGCGCAGCTGCTGTGCCTGGAGTCGATGGACCCGGACCGGGACATCTCCATCTACATCAACAGCCCCGGCGGCTCGTTCACCGCGCTCACCGCGATCTACGACACGATGCAGTTCGTGAAGCCGGACATCCAGACGGTCTGCATGGGCCAGGCGGCCTCCGCCGCCGCCGTCCTGCTCGCCGCCGGCACCCCGGGCAAGCGCATGGCGCTGCCGAACGCCCGTGTGCTGATCCACCAGCCGTCCTCGCAGACCGGCCGTGAGCAGCTCTCCGACCTGGAGATCGCGGCCAACGAGATCCTGCGCATGCGGACCCAGCTGGAGGAGCTGCTCGCCAAGCACTCCACCACGCCGATCGAGAAGATCCGCGACGACATCGAGCGCGACAAGATCCTCACCGCCGAGGACTCCCTGGCCTACGGCCTTGTCGACCAGATCGTGTCGACCCGCAAGAGCGCGGCGGGCGCGCTCGCCTGACCTGCGCCCCATCCCCTTGGCACGGCGGCGACACCCGGCTCCCGCCGTGTGAACCGTGCCAAGGGGGGCCCGAATGGGGGGCCGGGCAAGGTACCGTCGGATAGAGGCACAGGAGCCGCTGAACCAGGCGTCTCCCAGGCGAAGGGGAAGCACCTCGTGGCACGCATCGGTGATGGCGGCGACCTGCTCAAGTGCTCGTTCTGCGGAAAGAGCCAGAAGCAGGTGAAGAAGCTCATCGCGGGTCCCGGTGTGTACATCTGCGACGAGTGCATCGATCTCTGCAACGAGATCATCGAGGAGGAGCTCGCCGAGACGAGCGAGGTCCGCTGGGAAGAGCTTCCCAAGCCCCGCGAGATCTACGAGTTCCTCGAGGGGTACGTCGTCGGGCAGGAGCCCGCGAAGAAGGCCCTCTCGGTCGCTGTGTACAACCACTACAAGCGGGTCCAGGCCGGCGAGAACGGCGGCGGGGCGGGCCGCGACGACGCGATCGAGCTCGCCAAGTCCAACATCCTGCTGCTGGGCCCCACGGGCTCCGGCAAGACGCTGCTCGCGCAGACGCTGGCCCGTATGCTCAACGTCCCGTTCGCCATCGCGGACGCGACGGCGCTGACGGAGGCCGGCTATGTCGGCGAGGACGTCGAGAACATCCTGCTGAAGCTGATCCAGGCCGCCGACTACGACGTCAAGAAGGCCGAGACCGGGATCATCTACATCGACGAGATCGACAAGGTCGCCCGCAAGAGCGAGAACCCGTCGATCACCCGTGACGTCTCCGGCGAGGGCGTCCAGCAGGCCCTGCTGAAGATCCTGGAGGGCACCACCGCCTCCGTGCCGCCGCAGGGCGGCCGCAAACACCCGCACCAGGAGTTCATCCAGATCGACACGACGAACGTGCTGTTCATCGTGGGCGGCGCCTTCTCCGGCCTGGAGAAGATCATCGAGTCCCGGGCCGGCGCCAAGGGCATCGGCTTCGGCGCCACGATCCGCTCCAAGCGGGAGATCCAGGCCAGCGACCAGTTCCAGGAGGTCATGCCGGAGGACCTGGTGAAGTTCGGGATGATCCCCGAGTTCATCGGCCGCCTCCCCGTCCTGACCTCGGTCCACAACCTGGACCGCGAGGCCCTGCTCCAGATCCTCATCGAGCCGCGCAACGCCCTGGTCAAGCAGTACCAGCGCCTGTTCGAACTCGACGGCGTGGAGCTGGACTTCGAGCGCGAGGCGCTGGAGGCCATCGCCGACCAGGCGATCCTGCGCCAGACCGGTGCGCGCGGCCTGCGCGCGATCATGGAGGAGGTCCTCCAGTCGGTGATGTACGAGGTCCCGTCCCGCAAGGACGTCGCCCGCGTGGTCATCACCGCCGACGTGGTCCGCAACAACGTCAACCCGACGCTGGTCCCGCGCGAGCCGCGCACGATCGGCAAGGGCGACGAGGGCCGCCACGAGAAGTCCGCGTAACGCGGTGCGGTAGACGTACGTACGCGAAGGGGCGCCCGGCCGGAGGAACCGGCGGGCGCCCCTTCGTGCTGCCGCGGGTCAGATCTTGGTGCGGGAGGTGTTGTAGAGCTGGGCGGCCAGGTCGGCGACCTCGTCGGTCGGCATGGCCTTGTCGGTCATGGCTGCGCCAAGGTCGACGGCGATGACGATGCCGACCGTGCTGTAGTCAGTCCAGATGCACACCGGGGAGAGCACCTCCTTGGGCCCGTTCTGCACGGTCCCGTCGGCCTTCTTGTTGACCGTCTTGAAGGTCTGGCACTTCATCAGCGCCCCGTCGAAGCCCTTGGGACTGGCGGCCTCGGGCGAGCCTACGAGCGAGACCTCGGTGTCGTCGTCGCCCTCGTCCTTCGCCATCTCCTCCTTGGCGCTGGCGAAGGCGGCGTCGAGCGTCTTCGACGGGTTCTCGACCTCTCCCCAAACGCCCTTGAGCATGAGCATCTTCGAGGTGAGCGGATTCTTCTCCATGTCACCACTGAGGTAGCCGGCGCTCGCGTCACTCGGTGACTTGATGCCCATGGCCTCAGTCTTGGTCTTCTCCTCGCCCTTCAGGGGGCCGGACGTGCTGTCGGCCGCGTCGCTGTTCTTCTTGTACTCGCCCACCGTCTCCGGGGGCGTCAGCTTGTAGCCCTTGGTGGAGGACGCGACGGAGCCGCTGCCTCCGTCCGACGTCAGGAAGTACACCCCGCCCGCGATGACGGCCAGCGCGAGGACCGCGGCGCCGACGATCAGGCCCGTCTTCTTCTTCGCGGGGGCCGGCGGGGGGAAGCCCGGCTGCTGGCCGTAGGCCGGCTGGCCGCCGTACGGCGGGGTGGGCGGCTGCTGTCCGTACGGGCCCGGCTGCTGTGCCTGCGGGTACCCGTAACCCGGCTGGGGCGGCTGCTGCTGGGGCGGGACGCCCTGGGGGGCCTGCTGCGGGTAGCCGTAGCCGGGCTGCCCCTGCGGCTGGCCCTGCGGCGGCTGACCGCCATAGGGGCCCGGCTGCTGGCCGTACGGTCCGGGCTGGCCCTGCGGCGGCTGGCCACCGTACGGACCCGGCTGGTTGTAGCTCATCTGCGGTGTCCCCTGTTCGTGATACTTACGCGTTGCGAACATCCTGACGGAAGGCTCGCGCGCGTGGACCACCGGGAGGCACACCGTTACGGAACAAACCGGTTTCAGTGCACTCCTGTGACGGCTCTAAACTGTGCGCGTGACCGAGAACCCAGCGCAGCAGCCAGCCAGCAACCCCGAACTGCCGACCCAGTACACGCCGGCCGAGGTAGAGGGGAAGCTGTACGAGCGCTGGGTAGAACGCGGGTACTTCGAGGCGGACGCCAAGAGCGACAAGCCGCCGTTCACGATCGTCATCCCGCCGCCCAACGTCACCGGCTCCCTGCACCTGGGCCACGCCTTCGAGCACACGCTGATCGACGCCCTCGTCCGCCGCAAGCGCATGCAGGGCTTCGAGGCGCTGTACCAGCCGGGCATGGACCACGCCGGCATCGCCACCCAGAACGTTGTCGAACGCGAACTCGGCAAGGAGGGCAAGTCCCGCCACGACCTGGGCCGCGAGGCGTTCGTCGAGCGCGTCTGGCAGTGGAAGAACGAGTCCGGCGGCCAGATCTCCGGCCAGATGCGCCGCCTCGGCGAGGGCGTCGACTGGACCCGCGAGCGGTTCACCATGGACGAGGGCCTGTCCAAGGCCGTCCAGACCATCTTCAAGCGGATGTACGACGACGAGCTCATCTACCGCCGTGAGCGCATCGTCAACTGGTGCCCCCGGTGCCTCACCGCGATCTCGGACATCGAGGTCGAGTACCAGGAGGACGACGGCGAGCTCGTCTCCATGACGTACGGCGAGGGCGAGGAGACCATCGTCGTCGCCACCACCCGCGCCGAGACGATGCTCGGTGACACCGCCGTCGCCGTCCACCCCGACGACGAGCGGTACAAGCACCTGGTCGGCAAGCAGATCAAGCTGCCGCTGACCGACCGCACCATCCCGGTCGTCGCCGACCACCACGTCGACCCGGCGTTCGGCACCGGTGCCGTCAAGGTCACCCCCGCCCACGACCCGAACGACTTCGAGATCGGGCAGCGCCACGACCTGCCCTTCCTCACCGTCCTGGACGAGCGCGCGGTCATCACCGTCCCCGGCCCCTTCGAGGGCCTGGACCGGCTGGAGGCCCGCTCCGCGATCGTCGCCGCCCTGCGCGCCGAGGGCCGGATCGTCGCCGAGAAGCGGCCGTACGTCCACTCCGTCGGCCACTGCTCGCGCTGCAAGACCACCGTCGAGCCCCGGCTGTCCATGCAGTGGTGGGTCAAGGTCGCCCCGCTCGCCAAGGCGGCCGGTGACGCCGTCCGCGACGGCAAGGTCCAGATCCACCCCCAGGAGATGGAGAAGCGGTACTTCGACTGGGTCGACAACCTCCACGACTGGTGCATCTCGCGCCAGCTCTGGTGGGGCCACCGCATCCCCGTCTGGCACGGCCCCGACGGCGAGATGGTCTGCGTCGGACCCGACGACGAGCCGCCCACCGGCGAGGGCTGGACCCAGGACAGCGATGTCCTGGACACCTGGTTCTCCTCCGGCCTGTGGCCGTTCTCCACGCTCGGCTGGCCCGAACAGACCGAGAGCCTCGCGAAGTTCTACCCGAACTCCGTCCTGGTCACCGGCTACGACATCCTCTTCTTCTGGGTCGCCCGGATGATGATGTTCGGCCTGTACGTCAACAAGGACGTCCCGCCGTTCGAGAAGATCGTGCTGCACGGCATGGTCCGCGACGAGCACGGCAAGAAGATGTCGAAGTCCTTCGGCAACGTCGTCAACCCGCTGGACTGGATGGACAAGTACGGCTCCGACGCGCTGCGCTTCACGCTCGCGCGCGGCGCCAACCCGGGCACCGACGTCCCGATCGGCGAGGACTGGGTCCAGGGCTCCGCGAAGTTCTCCAACAAGATCTGGAACGCGACCCGGTTCGCCCTGATGAACGGGGCGACGATCGAGGGCGAGCTGCCGTCCGCCGACGAGATGTCGGTGACCGACCGCTGGATCCTCTCCCGCCTGAACAAGACGGTCGCCGAAGTCGACGCGTACTACGAGGACTTCCAGTTCTCCAAGCTCAGCGAGGCGCTGCGGCACTTCGCCTGGGACGAGGTCTTCGACTGGTACGTCGAGCTGTCCAAGACCACCTTCTTCGGCGGCGGCCGCCCGGCCGAGGTCTCCGGCCGGGTCCTGGGCGAGGTCCTCGACGTGATGCTGCGCCTGCTGCACCCCGTCGTCCCCTTCGTCACCGAGACCCTGTGGACCGCGCTCACCGGCCGCGAGTCGGTCGTCATCGCGGACTGGCCGAAGGCTGCGGTCGTTCCTGGCGCTGACGCGCCGGGCGGCTTCCGCGACGACGCCACCGAGCGGGAGATCGAGCTCGTCCAGCAGGTCGTCACCGAGGTCCGCCGCTTCCGCTCCGACCAGGGCCTCCAGCCCGGCCAGAAGGTCCCGGCCGAGCTCACCCTGACCGGCACCCCGCTCGCCCCGCACGAGTCGGCCATGCGGCAGCTGCTGCGGCTCCAGCCGGCCGGGGACGGCTTCCACGCCACCGCCTCGCTGCCCGTCGCCGGGGCGACCGTCGCCCTGGACCTGTCGGGCACGATCGACGTCGACGCCGAGCGCAAGCGGCTGACGAAGGACCTGGAGGCGGCCCGCAAGGAGAAGGGCCAGGCCGAGGGCAAGCTCGGCAACGAGGCCTTCCTCGCCAAGGCCCCGGACAACGTGGTCGACAAGATCCGCGGCCGGCTCACCAAGGCCGAGGCCGACATCGAGCGCATCGCCGGCCAGCTGGCGGCCCTGCCCCAGAGCTGAGCGGTCACCCGGAGCCCCCGCACCCCTCACCCGAGGGGCGCGGGGGCTCCGGCGTGTCCGGCCCCCGGGCGGCTGCGCGCGATGTCCGTGGCCATCCGTAGACTGGGGCCCGTGAGTGAGCCCCGCCCCGACCGGCCCGACGCGTCCGACCCCGACGACACCTTCGCGGAGATCGTGGACGAAGCGACCCAGCGCGACCCCGACCTGGCGGTGATCGAGGCCGGGAGCCGCACGCTGCGCGCCGCCTCCGGGCCGCCCCGCGCCGAGGAACTCCCCGCCCGCCCCGCCGACCCCGAGGTCGACAAGGCGCTGCGCGCGGTGGAGCAGGAGCTCGCAGGGCGCTGGGGCGAGACCAAGCTGGAGCCGTCCGTCACGCGCATCGCCGCCCTGATGGACGTGCTCGGCGAGCCGCAGCGCGCTTACCCCTCGATCCACATCACCGGCACCAACGGCAAGACGAGCACCGCCCGCATGATCGAGGCCCTGCTCGGCGCCTTCGACCTGCGCACCGGGCGCTACACCTCGCCGCACGTCCAGTCGATCACCGAGCGGATCAGCCTGGACGGCGCCCCGGTGGACCCGGAGCGGTTCATCTCCACGTACGAGGACATCAAGCCGTACGTCGAGATGGTCGACGCCCAGCAGCCCTACCGGCTGTCCTTCTTCGAGGTGCTGACCGGAATGGCGTACGCGGCCTTCGCCGACGCGCCGGTCGACGTCGCCGTGGTCGAGGTCGGCATGGGCGGCACCTGGGACGCGACCAACGTCATCGACGCCTCGGTCGCCGTCGTCACCCCCATCTCGCTGGACCACACCGACCGCCTGGGCAACACGCCGGGCGAGATCGCGACCGAGAAGTCCGGGATCATCAAGCAGGGCGCCACGGTCATCCTGGCCCAGCAGCCCGTCGACGCCGCCCAGGTCATGCTGAAGAAGGCCCTCGAGGTCGACGCCACCGTGACCCGCGAGGGCATGGAGTTCGGCGTGGTCTCCCGCGAGATCGCGGTCGGCGGCCAGCTGCTGACCCTGCGCGGCCTCGGCGGCGAGTACGACAACATCTTCCTTCCGCTGTACGGCGCCCACCAGGCGCACAACGCGGTGGTGGCGCTCTGCGCGGTCGAGGCGTTCTTCGGCGTCGGCGCCGAGCAGCCCGGCGCGCTGGACGCCGACATCGTGCGCGCCGCGTTCGCCTCGGTGATCTCGCCCGGCCGCCTCGAAGTCGTCCGCTCCAGCCCGACCGTCGTCCTGGACGCCGCGCACAACCCGGCGGGCGCCCGCGCCACCGCCGAGGGGCTGTCCGAGGCGTTCGGCTTCTCCCGGCTGATCGGGGTGGTCGGCGCCAGCGGCGACAAGGACGTGCGGGGGCTCCTGGAAGCCTTCGAGCCGATCTTCGCCGAGGTCGTCGTCACCCAGAACTCCACCGAGCGCGCCATGGACGCCGACGCCCTCGCGGCCGTCGCCGTCGAGGTCTTCGGCCACGACCGGGTGCAGGTCGAACCCCGGCTCGACGACGCGCTGGAGGCGGCGATCACGCTCGCCGAGGAAGAGGACGAGTACGCGGGCGCCGGGGTCCTGGTGACCGGTTCCGTGATCACGGTCGGCGAGGCCCGGCTGCTCCTGGGAAGGCGCTGACCATGCGCATGCTCTGTGCGTCCACGCTGATCGGCGAGTTCTTCGTGATCGGGTTCGCCGGACTCGTCGCGATGAAGTCCGACGACCTGTCGCACGCCACGGTCTGGACGGTGTGCGGCATCGGGATGCTTTTCTCCGTGCTGCTCTGCGGCATGCTCACCCGGCCGGGGGGCGTCCAGCTCGGCTGGGCCCTCCAGGTCGCGCTGGTGGCGAGCGGCTTCGTGATCCCGGTGATGTTCATCCTGGGCGTCGCCTTCGGCGCGCTGTGGTGGGCCTCGGTGCACTACGGCCGCCGGATCGACGAGGTGAAGGCCCGCTGGGCGGCCCAGGCCGAGGCGGACACGGCCTGACCGGGCGCCCACCACGGCAAACCCGGCGGCGGGCGACTCGCCGGGCCCCTGTAATGTCGCCTCACCGCACCCGTATGCCTGCAAGGAGCCGCACATGACCCAGCGCACCCTCGTTCTTCTCAAGCCCGACGCCGTCCGTCGCGGTCTGGTCGGCGAGATCGTCGGCCGCATCGAGCGCAAGGCCGGCTGGAAGATCACGGCGCTGGAGCTGCGTACCCTGGACCGCGCCACGCTGGAGCAGCACTACGCCGAGCACGTGGGCCGCCCCTTCTACGAGCCGCTGGTCGAGTTCATGCAGTCGGGTCCGATCGTCGCCCTGGTGGCCGAAGGGGAGCGGGTCATCGAGGGCGTCCGCGCCCTGGCCGGGCCCACCGACCCGATCGCCGCCGCGCCCGGCTCGATCCGCGGTGACTTCGGCACGATCACCCGCGAGAACCTCATCCACGCCTCGGACTCCGAGGAGTCCGCGGAGCGGGAAATGAAGCTGTTCTTCCCCGGACTTTCCTGAACCGGGATCAGCCGAACAGCGCTCACGACCTGGGGCGACCGAATTAATTCGGTCGCCCTTCGGCATAGGGTGTCCGATCGCGGGAACGCATCGTCCCGACGTAACGTCACCATGAGTGGAACGGCCACCCGTTCTGCCCAGCAAGGCGGCGTACCCTCGCGCTGTGCCGGTACATCCGGCACTACGATGGAACCTTCCACGCCCGCAGCGCCCATCCTGCCTACCAAAACAAGCCATTCCGGCTTTTACCTGGGAGGCCCGACGCATCCTCATGGGGAACAAGGGGAACTCAATGTCGTTCATCGGCCGTGACATGGCTATCGACCTCGGGACTGCCAACACGCTGGTGTACGTCAGGGGGCGCGGCATCGTTCTGAACGAGCCGTCCGTCGTGGCCATCAACACCAACACCGGCGGAATTCTGGCGGTCGGCGCCGAGGCCAAGAAGATGATCGGCCGTACGCCCGGCAACATCGTCGCCGTACGGCCCCTGAAGGACGGCGTCATCGCCGACTTCGAGATCACGGAGCGGATGCTCCGCTACTTCATCCTGAAGATCCACAAGCGCCGCTACCTGGCCCGCCCCCGGGTCGTCGTCTGCGTGCCCTCCGGCATCACCGGGGTCGAGCGACGCGCCGTGATCGAGGCGTCGACGCAGGCCGGCGCCCGCCAGGTGCACATCATCGAGGAGCCCATGGCGGCGGCCATCGGCTCGGGCCTCCCGGTCCACGAGGCCACCGGCAACATGGTGGTCGACATCGGCGGCGGCACCACCGAGGTCGCGGTGATCTCGCTCGGCGGGATCGTCACCGCCCAGTCCATCCGGGTCGCCGGGGACGAGCTGGACAACGCGATCATCCAGCACATCAAGAAGGAGTACTCGCTCCTCCTGGGCGAGCGCACCGCCGAACAGATCAAGATCACCATCGGTTCGGCGTTCGACCTGGAGAAGGACGAGCACACCGAGATCCGCGGCCGCGACCTGGTCTCGGGCCTGCCCAAGACCGTCGTCATCTCGGCCGGCGAGGTCCGCAAGGCCATCGAGGAGCCGGTCAACGCCATCGTGGACGCGGTCAAGACGACGCTCGACAAGTGCCCGCCGGAGCTGTCCGGCGACGTCATGGACCGCGGCATCGTCCTCACCGGCGGCGGCGCGCTGCTGCGCGGCCTGGACGAGCGGCTGCGCAACGAGACGGGCATGCCGATCCACATCGCCGAGGACCCGCTGGACTCGGTGGCGCTCGGCTCCGGCAAGTGCGTCGAGGAGTTCGAGGCGCTCCAGCAGGTCCTGGACGCCCAGCCCCGACGCTAGTAACCCCACGGCCCTCCGCGCGGACGCTGCCGCTCCGCGCGGGGGACCGCCGACATACAGGCACGATCATTCCTACGAGGAAGGCACGGCCGCCGCACTGTGAGGGACACACGAGAGAGCCGGCTGCTCCTGGTGCTGCTGATCGCCATCGCGTTCGCGTTGATCACGGTGGACATCCGCGGCGGTGAGGCGTCACCGGTGGACGGCGCCCGGCAGGCCGCCGCCACGGTCTTCGGGCCCGTGGAGAACGGCGTGGCGTCGGCGGTCGACCCGGTGGGCAACGCCATAGGGGCGGTCCGCGCCTCCGGCGCCCGGCACGACAAGATCGCCGCGCTGGAGAAGCAGAACGCCGAGCTGAAGGCCAAGCTCGGCAGCGACGACCGCAACCGCAGCCGGGTCCGCCAGCTGGACGACATGCTGAAGAAGTCGGCCACCGGCCAGTACGGCATCGCGGCCGCCGAGGTCATCGCCATAGGAGCGGCCCAGGGCTTCTCCTGGACGGTCACCATCGACGCGGGGACCAAGGACGGCGTCAAGCGCGACATGACCGTCATCAACGGGGACGGGCTCGTCGGCCGCGTCACCACCGTCGGCCCGGACACCGCGACGGTGCTCCTCGCCAACGACCCCGACTTCACCGTCGGCACCCGGATGGAGTCCACCGACGAGCTGGGATTCGCCACCGGCCAGGGCTCGCGCCCGCTGGCGGTGCAGTTCCTGAACGGCAAGGCCAAGGTCAAGAAGGGCGACCGGCTCGTCACCTTCGGCTCCAGCAAGGACAAGCCGTTCGTGCCCGGCGTCCCGGTCGGCGAGGTCGTCCGCGTCGACCCCTCGGGCGGCGACCTCACCCGGACCGTCTACGTCCGCCCGTACGTCTCCTTCACCAAGCTGGACATCGTCGGCATCGTCGTCCAGGCCCCGCGCCAGGACCCCCGCGACGCGGTCCTGCCGAAGAAGCCGAAGGCGCCCGCCAAGCCGAAGCCCACGCCGACCGTCACCGTCACCATCTCGCCCAACGGCGACATCGTGGACACCGAGGGCAACGTGGTCGGCAACATCCACGAGAGCCCGAGCCCCAGCGGGAACGCCACCCCGAACGCCGACAACGCGGTCAACGAACAGAGGTAGAGCTGATCCCCATGCACGTCAACCGGACCCTGCTCTCCATCGTTCTGGTCGTCTTCGCCCTCGTCGTCCAGGTCTCCGTGCTCGCCCGTCTCCAGCTCCCCGGCGCCGTGCCCGACCTGCTGCTCATGGTCGTCCTCGGCCTGGCCTTCGTGTACGGGCACGTCAGCGGCGCCCTCATCGGCTTCGGCGCCGGCCTCCTCGCGGACCTGGCGCCCCCGGCCGACCACGCCGCCGGGCGCTACGCCCTGGTCCTCTGCGTCATCGGCTACCTCGCCGGCCTGGCCCGGCCCGAGAACGGCCAGCTGAAGTCCGCGTTCCTGCCGATGGCCGTGGTCGTCGCGGCGGCGATCGGCTCGACCCTGCTGTACGCGGGCGTCGGCGCCCTCGTCGGCGACACGGCGGCCCGGCACGTGGGCCTCGGCAGCCTGCTGTTCACGGCCGCGGTGTACGACCTCCTCCTGGCGCCGTTCACCGTGCCGCTGATCATGGCGCTCGCCAGACGCACCGTGAACGACCCCGTCACCGAGTCCTCCTCGGGGCGCGGCGACGTGGCGGCCGGCTGGCTGGCGGCCGGGACCGGGCTGCGGATCGGCGGCCAGCGCGGCGGACTGCGCGTGAAGGCGGCCCGCAACCGGGCGGCACGCGCCGGACGGATCAAGGGAGTCAAGCGACTGTGAGGCAGCATCACGCCGGGCCCCGCCCCCGGACCACCACCGGAGGCGCCCCGTGAGCAACATCCCCGAGACGGGCCGCACCCAGCGCGTCCAGATCCGGCTGATCGTCATCCAGGTCCTCGTCTTCTCGCTGCTCCTCACCCTCGGCGGCCGCCTCTGGTACCTCCAGATCCGCAACGGCCAGGAATACTCGGACGAGGCGAAGAACAACCACGTGCAGCAGGTCGTCCAGCCCGCCGCCCGCGGCTCCATCCTCGACGCGCGCGGTGTCCCGCTCGCCGACAACGAGACCCGCCTCGTGGTCTCCGCCAGCCGCACCGAGCTGCTGAAGATGGACGACGACGGCAAGGCCGTGCTGACCCGGCTCGCCGGCGTACTCGACATGAAGCCGAAGGACGTCTTCGACAAGGTCCGGCTCTGCGACGCCAAGACCCCGCAGCCCTGCTGGAACGGTTCGCCCTACCAGCCGATCCCGGTCACCGACGAGGCCACCACCCAGCAGGCCCTGACGATCCGCGAGCGCGCCGAGGACTTCCCCGGCATCACCGCGGAGCCCACCGCCGTCCGCCGCTACCCGGCGCCCGGCAAGGCCAACACCGCCCAGGTCCTCGGCTACCTCTCGCCCGTCACGGACGAGGAGATCACCAAGGCCCAGGACAGCGAATCGCCGTATCTGCGTTCCGACATGGTCGGCCGCTCCGGTCTGGAGCGCACGTACGACAAGGAGCTGCGCGGCAAGGCGGGCGTCACCCGCTACGAGGTCGACAACCTGGGCCGGGTCATCGGCCAGGCCAAGAACGACGAGGCGGAGGCCGGCGCCAGCGTCGTCACCTCGATCGACGCCCGCGTCCAGGCCGTCGCCGAGTACGAGCTCAACGACGCCATGAAGAAGGCCCGCCTGGAGTTCGACACCAACACCGGTGAGAACTACAAGGCGGACTCCGGGGCCGTCGTCGTCATGGAGGCCAAGACCGGCCGGGTCGTCGCCATGGCGTCCCTGCCCAACTACGACCCGAACTCCTGGGTCGGCGGCATCTCCGCCAAGGACTACGCCAAGCTCACCGGCAAGAAGTCCAACTTCCCGCTGCTGAACCGGGCCATCCAGGGCCAGGCCGCCCCCGGCTCGATCTTCAAGGTCATCTCCTCGACCGCCGCGGTCAACGCCGGATACCCCTTCGACGGCCACTACCCCTGCCCCAGCTCGTACTCCATCGGCGGGCAGACCTTCAAGAACTTCGAGTCCCAGGGCTACGGCGACATCACCATCGGCCGCGCCCTGGAGGTCTCCTGCGACACCGTGTACTACGGCATCGCGCACAAGGAGTGGGCGAAGGACGGCGGCAACAACCCCAAGAAGCACCCCAACGACTGGTTCTACAAGACCGCCCACCAGTTCGGCCTGGGCAAGGAGACCGGCATCGACCTCCCCAACGAGGTCACCGGCCGCGTCCCGGACCGCGAGTGGAAGAAGAACTTCGCCAAGGCCAACCACGACGCCTGGTGCAAGCAGGGCAAGAAGGACGGCACGTACGTCGAGAAGATCGCCTACGAGAACTGCCTCGAAGGCGACAAGATGCGCGCCGGTGACTCCGTCAACTACTCCATCGGCCAGGGCGACACCCTCGTCACGCCGATCCAGATGGCCACCATCTACGCGGCCATCTCCAACGGCGGCACGCTCTACGACCCCACCGTCGGCAAGGCGATCGTCAGCGGCGACGGCAAGACCGTCCAGGAGATCGAGCCCGAGTCGCACGGCAAGCTGCCCTTCACCAAGAAGACGCGCAACGAGATAGACGAAGCCCTCGCGGGTGTCGCGACCCGCGGTTCGGCCGCCTGGCGATTCGGCGGCTGGCCGCAGGACAAGATCCCGATGCACGCCAAGACGGGTACCGCCGAGGTCTACGGCAAGCAGACGACCTCCTGGTTCGCCACGTACACCAAGGACTACTCGATCGTCATGACGATCTCCCAGGGCGGTACGGGTTCCGGCGCGTCCGGGCCCGCCGTCCGCAACATCTACAACGCGCTGTACGGGCTCGACGCCACCGGCAAGCAGGACCTCAAGAAGGCCCTCCTGCCGGCCCCGCAGAAGGGGCTGCCGAAGATCCAGACGGACGGCAGCATCGACGCGCCGACGGTCAAGCCGTACAACCCCGCCTCGGAGAAGCCCCCCACCGAGCAGACGCTCGCCGCGGTGCTGGGGAGGCGCGACTGATGGCCGGATTCTCCGTACCGCGCTACGGCCCCGAGCGGTCCGGCTGGGGCCGGCTCATGGCACGCGACTCCGTCGTGCGCCGGCTCGACTGGCCGCTCCTCGGCTCGGCCGTCGCGCTCTCCTTCATCGGCTCGCTGCTGGTCTGGTCGGCGACCCGGGGACGCGACTCGCTGACCCACGGCGACCCGTACTACTTCCTCTTCCGGCACGCGCTCAACACCGGCATCGGCATGGCGCTGATGATCGGCACGATCTGGCTCGGCCACCGCACGCTGCGCGGCGCGGTGCCGATCCTCTACGGGCTGTCCGTGCTCCTCGTCCTGGCGGTCCTCACCCCGCTGGGCGCCACCGTCAACGGCGCCCACGCCTGGATCCTGCTGCCCGGCGGCTTCTCCATCCAGCCCTCCGAGTTCACCAAGATCACCATCATCCTGGGCATGGCGATGCTGCTCGCCGCCCGGGTCGACGCCGGCGACCAGGTCCACCCCGACCACCGGACCGTCGCCAAGGCCCTCGGCCTCGCGGCGCTCCCCATGATCATCGTCATGGGGATGCCGGACCTCGGCTCCGTGATGGTCATGGTCGTCATCGTGCTCGGGGTGCTGCTGGCCTCCGGCGCGTCCAACCGCTGGGTCTTCGGGCTCCTCGGCGCGGGCGTGGCCGGGGCGGTCGCCATCTGGCAGCTCGGCCTGCTGGACGACTACCAGATCGCCCGCTTCGCCGCCTTCGCCAACCCGGCGCTCGACCCGGCCGGCGTCGGCTACAACACCAACCAGGCCCGTATCGCGATCGGCTCCGGCGGCCTGCACGGCACCGGCCTCTTCCAGGGCACCCAGACCACCGGGCAGTTCGTCCCCGAGCAGCAGACCGACTTCGTCTTCACGGTCGCCGGCGAGGAGCTGGGCTTCCTCGGCGCCGGGCTCATCCTCGTACTGCTCGGCGTCGTCCTGTGGCGCGCCTGCCGCATCGCCCGCGAGACGACCGAGCTGTACGGCACGGTGGTCGCCGCCGGGATCATCGCCTGGTTCGCCTTCCAGTCCTTCGAGAACATCGGCATGACGCTCGGCATCATGCCGGTCGCCGGCCTCCCGCTGCCGTTCGTCTCCTACGGCGGCTCCTCGATGTTCGCCGTGTGGGTGGCCATCGGCCTGCTCCAGTCGATCCGGGTGCAACGGCCGATAACGGCCTGAGCGGATTCCCGGGGGCGCGTTAGGTTCGTTGTATGGCGGACTCCAAGCGCGAGATCGAGCGGAAGTACGAAGCCACGGACGCCACCCGGCTGCCCGACCTGGGCCGGGTGGCCGGGGTCGGGTCCGTCGCGCACGAGGGCGTCATGGAGCTGGACGCCGTCTACTACGACACCGAGGACCTGCGCCTCGCCGCCGGAAGCGTCACCCTGCGCCGCCGCACCGGGGGCTCCGACGCCGGCTGGCACCTGAAACTCCCCGTCGCCGAGAGCGTCCGCGACGAGATCCGGGCCCCGCTCTCCGACCGCGTGCCGGCCCGCCTCACCGCCCTGATCCGCTCCCGGGTCCTCGACACCCCCGTCGTCCCCGTCGTCCGGCTGGTCTCCGTCCGCGACGTCCACGTACTCCTGGACGACGAAGGCGCCCCGCTGGCCGAGCTCAGTGTGGACGAGGTCCTCGCGGAGCGGCTGCACGGCGGCGACCGCACCGCTACATGGACCGAGATCGAGGCCGAGCTCGCCGACGACCGGGACCCCGCCTTCCTCGACACCGTCGGCCGCGCGCTGGAGGAGGCCGGCATCCGGCCCTCCGCGTCCCACTCCAAGCTCGCCCGCGCGCTGGAGGAGACGGCGCCCGAGGCCGCGCGCCCCCGGGAGGACGAGCCGCGCACCGCCGGTGACCACGTCCTGCACTACGTGCGCCGCCAGGCCGAGGCGATCGTGGCGCTCGACCCGGCCGTGCGGCGGGGGCTGCCGGACTCCGTGCACCGGATGCGCGTCGCCATCCGCCGACTGCGCAGCGCCCTGCGCACGTACCGCCGCGTCCTGGACCGCGAGGCCACCCGCCCCCTGGGCACCGAGCTGAAGTGGCTCGCGGGGGAGCTGGGGGTCGACCGGGACCAGGAGGTGCTGGACGCCCGGCTGCGCGCCCGGCTCGGCGAGCTGCCCCGCCCACTGGTCATCGGGCCGGCCCGGGCGCGGCTGCGGCTCCGGTCGGCGGCGGGGCGCGGCGGTTCGCGCCGGCGCACGACCGCCGTCCTGGACTCCGCGCGCTATCTGGACCTGCTGCGCGCCCTGGAGGCCCTGCTCGCCGCCCCGCCGCTGCTGCCCGGGGCCGCCGGGGAGCCGGGCGACGAGCTGGCCCGCGCGGTCCGCAAGGACCACAAGCGCCTCGCCGGACGGGTGGCGCACGCCCTGGAACTGGACCCCGGACCGGACCGGGACGCCGCGCTGCACAGCGCCCGCAAGGCCGCGAAACGGGCGCGTTACGCGGCGGAGGCCGCCCGCCCCGCCCTGGGCGGGCCCGCCAAGAAGGCGGCCAAGCGCCTCAAGGCCGTACAGAGCCTCCTCGGCGACCACCAGGACGGCGTCGTCGCCCGCGAGACCCTGCGCGCCCTCGCCGTACAGGCGCACGCGGCGGGGGAGCCGTCGTTCACGTGGGGACTGGTGTACGGGCGGGAGGAGGCGGCCGCCGCCGCGACCGAGCGAGAGCTGCCCGGGGTGTGGCACCGGGCGCACAAGGCCCGTATCCGGCGGGCACGGGGACACTGAGCAGCGAGGTACGCTGGATGGTCACCCCTGCCGGCTCTCGAAAGTTCGCGATGTCTGTCGATTCGGTCTTCCCACAGCTCGAAGCTCTGCTCCCGCATGTGCAGAAGCCCATCCAGTACGTCGGCGGTGAGCTGAACTCCACCGTCAAGCCGTGGGACGAGTGCGACGTCCGCTGGGCGCTGATGTACCCGGACGCCTACGAGGTCGGGCTGCCCAACCAGGGCGTCATGATCCTGTACGAGGTACTCAACGAGCGCCAGGGCGTCCTCGCCGAGCGCACCTACAGCGTCTGGCCGGACCTCGAAGCGCTGATGCGCGAGCACAAGGTGCCGCAGTTCACCGTGGACAGCCACCGCCCGGTCAAGGCGTTCGACGTCTTCGGGCTCAGCTTCTCCACCGAGCTGGGCTACACCAACATGCTCACCGCCCTGGACCTGGCCGGCATCCCGCTGGCCGCCAAGGACCGGGGCATCGACGACCCGATCGTGCTCGCGGGCGGCCACGCCGCGTTCAACCCGGAGCCGATCGCCGAGTTCATCGACTGCGCGGTCATCGGCGACGGCGAGCAGGCGGTCCTGGAGATCACCGAGATCGTCCGCGCCTGGAAGGCCGAGGGCCGCCCCGGGGGCCGCGAGGAGGTCCTGTTCCGCCTGGCGAGGACCGGCGGGGTGTACGTCCCCGGCTTCTACGACGTGGAGTACCTCCCGGACGGCCGCATCGGCCGCGTCGTACCGAACAAGTCGGGTGTGCCGTGGCGGGTGTCCAAGCACACCGTCATGGACCTGGACGAGTGGCCCTACCCGAAGCAGCCCCTGGTCCCGCTCGCCGAGACCGTCCACGAGCGGATGTCCGTGGAGATCTTCCGCGGCTGCACCCGCGGCTGCCGTTTCTGCCAGGCCGGCATGATCACGCGCCCCGTGCGGGAGCGAAGCATCACCGGCATCGGCGAGATGGTGGAGAAGGGCCTCAAGGCGACCGGCTTCGAGGAGGTCGGCCTGCTCTCCCTCTCCTCCGCCGACCACACCGAGATCGGTGAGATCGCCAAGGGTCTCGCGGACCGCTACACCGAGGACAAGATCGGCCTCTCGCTGCCCTCCACCCGCGTCGACGCGTTCAACGTGGACCTGGCCAACGAGCTGACCCGCAACGGCCGCCGCTCCGGCCTCACCTTCGCCCCCGAGGGCGGCTCCGAGCGCATGCGCAAGGTCATCAACAAGATGGTCTCGGAGGAGGACCTGATCCGCACGGTCTCCACCGCCTACGGCAACGGCTGGCGCCAGGTGAAGCTGTACTTCATGTGCGGCCTGCCCACCGAGACCGACGAGGACGTCCTCCAGATCGGCGACATGGCGGTCAACGTCATCGCCAAGGGCCGCGAGGTCTCCGGCCAGAACGACATCCGCTGCACGGTCTCCATCGGCGGTTTCGTGCCCAAGCCGCACACCCCGTTCCAGTGGGCGCCGCAGCTCAGCGCCGAGGAGACCGACGCCCGGCTCGGCAAGCTCCGGGACAAGATCCGCGGCGACAAGAAGTACGGCCGCTCGATCGGCTTCCGCTACCACGACGGCAAGCCCGGCATCGTCGAGGGCCTGCTCTCGCGCGGCGACCGCCGGGTCGGCTCCGTCATCCGCGCGGTCTACGAGGCCGGCGGCCGGTTCGACGGCTGGCGCGAGTACTTCAGCTACGACCTGTGGATGAAGAGCGCCGAGGCGACCCTGCCGGAGTTCGGCGTGGACGTCGACTGGTACACCACGCGCGAGCGGACCTACGAGGAGGTCCTGCCCTGGGACCACCTGGACTCGGGCCTGGACAAGGACTGGCTCTGGGAGGACTGGCAGGACTCGCTGGACGAGACCGAGGTCGAGGACTGCCGCTGGACGCCGTGCTTCGACTGCGGGGTGTGCCCGCAGCTCTCCACGAGTATCCAGATCGGCCCGACCGGCAAGAAACTCCTGCCGCTGACGGTCAAGAACAACGCTGCGGCTGGCTGAAACGGCCACTGATCTGAGTAGTGACCCCGCCCAGCGCCTCACACCGGCACTGGGCGGACACGAGCGGGTGGAGACACAGCGGCCTCCTGGTGCTCCGGCGCTCTCGGGCACGAGCCGGGCGATGGCTCGGCCCCAGACGTTTGCGGCCAGGCGTCGGCCATGCTGAGCGCCTTTTCAGTCACGAGGCAGAGAAACGACACACCCCACGCCACATCAACGCCACAGTCGGGGTATGGCGACTTCGGGGGCAAGGGCAAAAGGTAGTCGGCTCGGCGGTTTGGGACAGTGGTGGGGTGTTATCGCTGCAGCGTTGCTGATCGCCGCATGGATGAACAGGGCCGCAGGACCGGTGACTGTCGCAGTCCTGTCGGCGCTGGTCGTTCTCTGGTGCTTCTTCCAAGCCCCCGTTACGTGCGCTGCTCCTGTCAGGGGCCGTGAGGACGGTTGCCGGAACAACGCAACTGGCCTTCTCATGGGCTGCCACATTCGCCAGCATCGTTGGCAGAAGCTCAAGATGCTCATTTTCAGACGTCAAGTGCGTGCGTTCTGCTCGGGTCTGTTCTCGGATGGCAAGGCGGCCCTCGTCACGCTGGCCGCGATCGGCAGCTTCCTGTCCGGCCTGATTGCCCTCGTTCCCGGGGCTGCCGTCGGCTGATTCTTGTGACGCGCGCATGGAGTCCGGGCCGGGTTCAGAGGGCTGGCGCGAAGTCGTCTCCGTGGATCACGAGCCGTTCGCGTACGTCTTCCGGGATCAGCAAGCGAAGGCGCACCGTAGGGGCCCGGACACCTGACACCTTCGTGCGGGTGACCTCGCAGCGGATCCCGACGCGATGCAGATCGGCCGACATGGCACCCATGCCACCTTCCTGCCAGCGCTCACGGAACGTCTTCCCATCGGGGACTCTGATCCATCGGTCCTGCGCGGTCTCGGGATCGATCGCTTCGAGCTCCGCGATGAGTTTGTCCAGTGCCGCCTCTGCCCGGGCCTTCGTGAACCGCGTTTTCGAGTACCGGCCTTCAGGCCCCAGCTCCCTCATGTACACGGCGATGTGCTCCTGGAGACGCTTGATCTCCCGCCGCCCATCCGCACCCTCGGCGTAGTGGCGCACTTGTACGGGACAATCTCCGAGGATCTTGAGCACGTCCTCCACCAAGCGCTCGTAGACCTGATCGGGATGGGGCGCCCCGTACCCGCCGCTCCGGCAGTTGCGGCACCGTAGATAGGGATAGACCCCGCTCCGGTTTCTTGTGATGTGCACCGTCATGTTTGTCTTGCAGTCGGCACACACGAGGACGCCGAGGAACCGCGTAGCTCCGCCGGGACGGCGCGGGGGCTGCTTCTTCATCCGCTTGTCGAGAGCTGCGCCGAGAGTCTCGAACTCCTCTTCGGTGAAGATGGCGGGAGCGACCTTGATGGGCTTGCCCTCCTGACCAAGGACCGGTTTCGAGCGCCGTTGGCCCCCCTCCCTGTCCTCCTCCACGCGGTAGCCGAGGAGTGCCGGGTTGCGGAGCCGCCGGAGGAGCGTCGCCACGGTGAGCCCCTGGCCCATGAGGCCGGACCGTTTCAGGCAGCGCACTATGAAGCGGGCGGAGCGTCCCCGGACTGCCATGCGCCGAGCCCAGTGCAGTGCTTCGCAAGCCTCGGGATCGACGGCGAGAACGATCTTCCCAGTGTCGTCCTCGACTGTGACGTAGCCGTATGTCGGCTTTCCGACGAGCCAACCCTCCTGCGACTTCGCGTAGTCCCAGAGGCTCGTGACCCGAGTGGAGGTGTTGGCTGCTTCGATCTCGGCGATGCCACCGATGATCGTGACCATGGTTCTTCCGGCGGCCGTCGTGAGGTCAAGATCGTCGTTCTTCGAGACCAGGTTCTTCCCGCGCTTCAGACTCCACTCGATCATCGTCGCGAGGTCGGAGAGGCGGCGTACGAAGCGATCGAGCTTCCAGAAGAGGATCTCGTCGAACTCGGGGGAGCGATCGTTCAACCACTTCCCCAGTTCCTTCCGCTTTCAGGGCGGGACCCTGGTCGCTGACACGTTCAAGTCGGAAGCCACGCCGACAACTCGGCAGCTGCGCTCTGCGGCCAGGATGCGGAGGTCGAGTTCCTGCCGGACCGGAGACGTCGTGATGTCCGTCAGCACGGATAAGCGGATCGACAGGAGTGCCCGAGGGGCGTCTTGAGGCAGCAGGGACTCTGCTTCTTTGAGCTGTTCCAACAGGGCCAGGTCGGCTTCTGTCCATCCAGCTTCAGGGCTGTAAGCCGTTCGCTTCGACGTGAGTGGCCGCTGTGCTCTTCTGCTCATGCCAGACAGCGTGGCACTCTTCGAAGGGTTTTTTGTCAGTTTCCATATATGGGCAATGGACACCAGCATCCAGATCGCCCGACCGGGAAGAAGCTCCTGCCGCTGACGGTCGTGAAGTGAGCCGCGAAGGGGTCGCGGGCGTGTGACAGCTCGGTGACGAAGGCCCGGTCGGGGGAAACTCCCGGCCGGGCTTTCGCGTCATCAGGTGCATGGCACAGGGACAGGGAAAGCACCGGGCGCCGGCGGAGTACGGCGCCCACCAGGCGCCCGCGCACTACGAGGGCGGCGACGGCTGCCTCACCACGTTCATCCGGATCCCGGTCCGGATCGTCGTGCTCCTCGTCGTCCTGCCGGTCCGGATGGTGTGGGACGCCCTCGTCGTCACCGCCCGGGCCGCCGAACGGCTGCTGTTCCGCCCGCTCGGACGCGCCCTGGCCTGGCTCTTCGACGTCCTGGTGGTGATCCCGGCCGGGTGGCTGTGGCGGTACGTCTGCGTCCCGCTGGGGCACGCGCTGGCCTGGCTGGCCCAGGCGCTGTTCGTCCGGCCCTGGGTCGCGCTCTGGCGTTACGTCGTGGTGCCCGTGGTGCGGTACGGGATCGTGGTGCCCCTCCAATGGGTGTACGCGCGTCTGCTCACCCCGCTCGGACACGGGCTGCGGTGGCTGTACCGGGAGGTGCTGGTCCCGGCGGCGCGATGGCTGGGGACAGCCCTGAAGTGGCTGCTCACCATGGTGCTCGTCCTGCCGGTGGTGCTGCTGTGGCGGTACGTCGTGGTCCCCGTCGGGCTCGCCGCGGCCTGGCTGGTCCGGTACCTCGTGGTGATCCCGCTCGTGTGGACGTACCGGAACGTCCTCACCCCGGTGGGCCACGGCATCGCCTGGGCGCTGGATCTGGTGATCCGGGGGATCGAGGCGTTCTTCCGGGGCATCGGCATCGCGCTGCGGTGGCTCGTCGTCGTGCTTCTCGTCACGCCCGTCGTCTGGGTCCACCGGCGCGTCCTGACCCCGGTCGGCCGGGAGATCGCCGCCGCGCTCGGGATCGCCTGGCGGGTCGCCGGATACCTCTCCCGGGCGGTCGGCCGCGCGCTCGCCTGGCTCGCCCGGAATCTGATCGCCGCGCCGGTGCGCTGGGCGTACCGCACGGTGTGCGTCCCGGTCGGCCACTTCGTGCGCGACGCCTTCCTGGCACCCGCCGGGCGGGCCCTGCGCGCGGTGGGCCGCACCGCCCGCCAGACGCTGCGCACGGCCCGCGAAACGGTGCGCCGGGCCAGGCGCGATGCCTGGCGCGCCCTGGTCGGCGCGCCCGCCGAACCCGAGCCCGGGGAACCCGGAAGCCCCCTTGCGCGTACTCTGGGTAGTGCAACGACCGTGCCCAGCGTGGTGCCAGGACCAGAGTTCTCCCCGCTCCCGGAGAAATCCGCACAGCAGGGGTGAGCCGGACCGGGCCCCCGGGCCACCCGCATTTCGAGGGCGGCGCGCCACCGCGCCCGCCCCGCACCGAGGAGAAGAACCACTGGGCAAGCGACAGCCCGAAGGCCCGCCGCCCGCACCGGCGGTGCAGCGCATCCGACTGCGCTACACCAAGCGCGGCCGCCTCCGGTTCACCAGCCACCGCGACTTCCAGCGTGCCTTCGAGCGGGCGCTGCGCCGCTCCCAGGTCCCCATGGCCTACTCGGCGGGCTTCACCCCCCACCCCAAGGTGTCGTACGCCAACGCCGCCCCCACCGGTACGGGCAGCGAGGCCGAGTTCCTGGAGATCGCGCTCACCGAGCCCCGTGACCCGGGCGTCCTGCGTGAGCTGCTCAACGAGTCCATGCCGGACGGCCTGGACATCACGGACGCCGTCGAGGCCCGCACCTCGGGTCTCGCCGACCGGCTGACCGCCTCCGTCTGGGAGATCCGCCTCGACGGGGTGACCCGGGAGGACGCGGAGAAGGCCGTGTCCGCCTTCAACGCGGCACAGACCGTCGAGGTCGAGCGCCGTACGAAGAACGGCATGCGGGCCTTCGACGCCCGTTCCGCCGTGGTCGACCTCAAGACCCTCGATCTTCCGGCCGATAGGTCCGGTGACAGGGCCTGTGCGATACTGCGGCTGGTTGTTCGGCACGTGACACCTGCCGTACGGCCTGACGACGTCCTGTCCGGTCTCCGCGTTGTGGCCGACCTGGCGCCGCCGGTCCCCGCAGCGGTGACCAGGCTGGCGCAGGGGCTCTTTGACGAGGAGTCCGGCACGGTGACCGACCCGCTCGCGCCCGACCGCGAGGCAGCCCCGGCCGCATCAACCACGGCCACCGGGACCGCCGTCGCGACGGCGCCGGAAGGTGCAGGTTCCGCGTAAGGCGGTCGTTGTAGCGCAGCCCTCGCGCTCGGGAGCCACCTGGGCCGGGCCGCGCGCTGACCCATAAGACTTTCGCCAGGCCGTCCGCACACCGCGTACGGAACCGGCGAGCCAAGATTCAGCTCCCGTGCGGCGCCCGCGCCCCGGACGGCGGTGCCGCGGCCACCCGCGGACCGAGCCGGACCGGAATCAGGTGCGGCGCCCGGGAGCGCGACGGGAGAAACGCCCGCATGCCCCAGCCGAACGAACCCGGCACCGCCGGGAACGCAGAAGACAACAACACCCCCGGGGACAAGCTGCCCCCGCGCCGCAGGCGCCGCGCCGCCTCCCGGCCCGCCGGACCGCCGTCGGGCGGGGCGCAGGCCGCCGCCGAGGCGCCGGCCATACCGGCCGTTGACGCCGCAGAGTCCCCGAGCACGGAGCCGGCCGCCGAGGCCGCCCCCGCCCGCCCCCGCCGCCGCGCGGTCCGCAAGGCCACCTCCCCGTCCGGCGCGCCGAAGGCCGCCGAGCAGACCGGGACCGTGGAGCCCGAGACCCCCGAGCCGGCCGCCGCCGAGCCCGTGGCGGAGCCCGTCGCCGAACCGGCCGCCGAGGCCCCCCGCCGCCGCCGTGCCGTGCGCAAGGCCACGTCCCCGAGCGGTGCGCCCAAGGCCGCCGAGCCGGCCGAGACCGTTGAGGAGGCCCCCGTCGTGGAGAGCCCCGAGTCCGCCGCCGAGAGCGCCGCTCCGGCCCGCCCGCGCCGCCGCGCGGTCCGCAAGGCCACCTCGCCCGCCGGTGCGCCGAAGGCCGCCGAGCCGGTCGAGGTCGTCGAGGAGACCCCCGTGGCGGAGCCCGTCGCGGAGCCCGCCGCCGAGGCCCCCCGCCGCCGTCGTGCCGTCCGCAAGGCAACGTCGCCCGCCGGTGCGCCGAAGGGCGCCGAGAGCGTGGCGGAGACCCCCGAGGCCGCTGAGGCCCCCGAGGCCGTCGCCGAGGCCGCTCCCGAGCCCGCCGAGGCCCCGCGCGGCCGCACCCGCCGCCGGGCCTCCGCCCCGGCCGGTGCCCCGCAGGCCGCCCCCGCGCAGCCCGCCGCCGAAGCCGACGAGGCCGAGGAGACCGACGAGGTCACCGGGGCGGCCCAAGCCCCCGAGCCGGTCGCCGAGCCCGCCGAGACCCCCCGCGGCCGCCGCCGCGCCACCCGCAGGGCCTCGTCCCCGGCCGGTGCGCCGAAGGCCGCCGCCGAGCAGCCCGCCGAGGCCGCCCAGACCGGTGAGAGCCTGCCCGAGGCCGCCGTGGAGGAGCTGGCCGCCGAGCCCGTCGAGGTCGAGGAGGCCGCCCCGCGCGGCCGCCAGCGCCGCCGGGCCACCGCGGCCGCCGGCCGCCCCGAGTTCACCGCCGAGCCGGAGGAGCCCGCGCGCCGCGGCCGTCGGGCCGCCCGCCCAGCCGTCGCCGTCTTCCAGGCGCCGGTCTTCGCCGAGCCGATGTTCCAGACCCCGGAGACCGCGGCAGCCGCCGCGGCCGCCGCCTCGCCCGAGGAGCCCGAGGACGAGGTCGCCCCGGTCGCCCCCGTCCGGGAGGAGGCGCCCGCGCCCGCCGAGACCGCGTCGCAGGGTGGTTCGCGCCGCCGTCGCCGCCGTCGCGGTGAGGCCGCCGAGGCCGACACCACCGAGACCGTGACCGCCGCCCCGGCGCAGGAGCAGGCCGAGGACGAGCAGGAGCCGGAGGCCGCCGCCGAGGCCGAGCAGGACGGCGAGGACACCGACGAGTACGGCGACCGTCCGTCGCGCCGCCGTCGCCGGGGCGGCCGTCGCCGCCGCCGGGGCGATGCCGCCGAGGACGAGGGCGCCGAGCAGCAGTCGGACGACGAGCACGGCGACCGGGCCGAGGACGAGCCCGAGGGAGCCCAGGACTCCGGGGACGAGGCCGACGAGGAGGACGACGAGCGCGACTCCGGCGCCTCCGGTTCGAGCAGCAGCCGCCGTCGCCGGCGCCGCCGTCGTCGCAGCGGTGACGCGGTGGCCGATGGAGAGAACGGCTCGGACGACCCGGAGCGCACCGTCGTCAAGGTCCGCGAGCCCCGCAAGAAGGAGGAGCGGGAGCCCGGTACCGGCTTCGACGAGGTCCAGTCCATCAAGGGCTCGACCCGCATGGAGGCCAAGAAGCAGCGTCGCCGCGAGGGCCGTGAGCAGGGCCGCCGCCGGGTGCCGATCATCACCGAGGCGGAGTTCCTGGCGCGCCGCGAGGCCGTCGAGCGCGTCATGGTCGTCCGCCAGAGCGGCGAGCGCACCCAGATCGGCGTCCTTGAGGACGACGTGCTCGTGGAGCACTACGTCAACAAGGAGCAGGCCACCAGCTACGTCGGCAACGTCTACCTGGGCAAGGTCCAGAACGTGCTGCCGTCCATGGAGGCCGCCTTCGTGGACATCGGCAAGGGCCGCAACGCCGTCCTGTACGCCGGTGAGGTCAACTTCGAGGCGCTCGGCATGGCCCACGGGCCCCGCCGTATCGAGACCGCGCTCAAGTCCGGCCAGTCCGTCCTGGTGCAGGTCACCAAGGACCCGATCGGCCACAAGGGCGCCCGCCTGACCAGCCAGGTCTCGCTGCCCGGCCGCTACCTCGTCTACGTGCCCGAGGGCTCGATGACCGGGATCAGCCGCAAGCTGCCCGACACCGAGCGGGCCCGGCTCAAGACCATCCTCAAGAAGATCGTCCCCGAGGACGCGGGCGTCATCGTGCGCACCGCCGCCGAGGGCGCGAGCGAGGACGAGCTGCGCCGTGACGTCGAGCGGCTCCAGCAGCAGTGGGAGGACATCCGGAAGAAGGCGAAGGGCACCGGCAACTCCAACGCCCCGACCCTTCTGTACGGCGAGCCGGACATGACCGTCCGGGTTGTCCGGGACATCTTCAACGAGGACTTCTCCAAGGTCATCGTCAGCGGCGACGACGCGTGGGAGACCATCCACGGTTACGTCTCGCACGTGGCGCCCGACCTGGCGGACCGGCTGTCGCGGTGGACCTCCGAGGTCGACATCTTCGCGACGTACCGGATCGACGAGCAGCTGATGAAGGCGCTGGACCGCAAGGTCTACCTGCCGAGCGGCGGCTCGCTGGTGATCGACAAGACCGAGGCCATGGTCGTGGTCGACGTCAACACCGGCAAGTTCACCGGCCAGGGCGGCAACCTGGAGGAGACGGTCACCAAGAACAACCTGGAGGCGGCCGAGGAGATCGTGCGCCAGCTGCGGCTGCGCGACCTCGGCGGCATCGTGGTGGTCGACTTCATCGACATGGTGCTGGAGTCCAACCGGGACCTGGTGCTGCGCCGCCTGCTGGAGTGCCTGGGCCGCGACCGTACGAAGCACCAGGTCGCCGAGGTCACCTCGCTCGGCCTGGTCCAGATGACCCGCAAGCGGGTCGGCCAGGGGCTGCTGGAGTCCTTCTCCGAGACCTGCGTCCACTGCAACGGCCGCGGTGTCATCGTCCACATGGAGCAGCCCGCGTCCACGGGCGGCGGTGGCGGCGGCAAGCGCTCGAAGAAGCGGCGCGGCAGCGGTCAGGACCACGACCACGACCACGACCACGCCCAGGAGCACACGGAGGCCGAGACCGAGGCCGAGGTGGCGGCGGAGGTCGCCGCGCCGGTGGCCCTGCCCGAGCCCGAGTTCGTCCCGGACGAGGAGCTGTACAGCAGCGCCGCCGAGGCGGAGGCCGCCGCCACCCGCGGCCGCGGCCGCCGACGGGCGACCCGCAAGGCATCGGCCCCGGCCGGCGCCCCGAAGTCCTCCGCCGCCCCGGTGGAGGAGATCGTGGCCGAGCCGGTCGCGGAGCCCGTCGCGGCTCCGGAGCCGGTGGCCGAGGAAGCTCCCGCCGAGGCCCCGCAGGGCCGGACGCGCCGCCGGGCGACCCGGAAGGCGACCGCCCCGGCGGGCTCCCCGGCCCCGGCCGAGGTGTCCGTGACCGAGGCGGCTCCGGCCGAGGCCGAGCCCGCGCCGGCCGCTGGGCCGGCCGCCGGCCCGGACCCGGTGGCCGCCGAGGACCCGGTGGTCGAGGCGTCGCACGCCGAGGTCCCGGCCGAGGAGCCGGCCGCGCCGCCGCGTGTCCGGCGCCGCGCCACCCGTAAGGTCAGCGCCCCCGCCGGTTCCCCGGCCGGTGCCGAGGAGGCCGCGGTCGTCGTGGTGGAGACCCCCGAGGCCACTGAGGCCGCTGAGGCTCCCGAGGCCACGGAGGCTCCCGAGGCCGAGGCCGCTCCGGCCAAGAAGGCGGCCCGCAAGACCGCCAAGAAGGCCACGGCCAAGAAGGCGGCGGTCAAGAAGACCGCGGCCAAGAAGACGGCCGCGAAGAAGACGACGGCCAAGAAGGCGGCGGCGAAGAAGACGGTGGCGGCGGAGCAGCAGACCGCCCCGGCCGTCACGGCCACGGCCGACGAGGACTGATCCGCCTCGCGTGACACGGTCCGGCCGGTCCCCCTCCAGGGACCGGCCGGGCCGCGTCCCGGCGCCGGGCCCTCCCGCCCCCGACACGAAAGCCCCCACATGCGCAAGATCCAGAAGGCCGTCATACCGGCCGCCGGGCTCGGTACCCGGTTCCTGCCGGCGACGAAGGCGACTCCCAAGGAGATGCTGCCGGTCGTGGACAAGCCGGCGATCCAGTACGTCGTGGAGGAGGCCGCCGCCGCGGGGCTGAACGACGTCCTGATGATCACCGGGCGCAACAAGCGCGCGCTGGAGGACCACTTCGACCGGAACTACGAGCTGGAGTCGGCGCTGACCCGCAAGGGCGACGCCGAGCGGCTGGTCCGGGTCCAGGAGTCGAGCGAACTCGCGACCATGCACTACGTCCGCCAGGGCGACCCGCGCGGCCTCGGCCACGCCGTCCTGTGCGCGGAGCCCCATGTGGGCGACGAGCCCTTCGCGGTGCTCCTGGGCGACGACCTGATCGACCCGCGCGACCCGCTGCTGACCCGGATGACCGAGATCCAGGAGCGCGAGGGCGGCAGCGTCGTCGCGCTGATGGAGGTGGCGCCCGAACAGAGCCACCTCTACGGCTGCGCGGCGGTGGAGTCCACCGCCGAGGACGGCATCGTCCGGGTCACCGGCCTGGTCGAGAAGCCGGAGCCGGGCGACGCCCCCAGCAACCTCGCGGTCATCGGCCGCTATGTCCTGGACCCCGCCGTCTTCGCCGTGCTGCGCGAGACCGAGCCGGGCCGGGGCGGCGAGATCCAGCTGACCGACGCGCTCCAGCAGCTCGCCGCCGACGAGAAGCTCGGCGGCCCGGTGCACGGGGTGGTCTTCCGGGGCCGCCGCTACGACACCGGCGACCGGGGCGACTATCTGCGGGCCATCGTCCGCCTCGCCTGCGAGCGCGAGGACCTGGGCCCCGACTTCCGTACCTGGCTGCGCGACTACGTGGCGTCGGAACTCTGACCCGCCCGCAGGGCCCCGCACTCCCGAACCCAGACATCCGTACCACCGCACCGCAACACCGCACCGAGGAGAACCCCATGATCGGCATGATTCTGGCCGCCGGCGCCGGACGTCGTCTGCGCCCCTACACCGACACGCTGCCCAAGGCGCTCGTGCCCGTCGGCCCCGAGGGCGACGAGGAGAGCCTGACCGTGGTCGACCTGACGCTCGGCAACTTCGCCGAGGTCGGCCTGACCGAGGTCGCGATCATCGTGGGCTACCGCAAGGAGGCCCTGTACGAGCGCAAGGCGGCGCTGGAGGCCAAGTACGGCGTCAGCATCACGCTGATCGACAACGACAAGGCCGAGGAGTGGAACAACGCCTACTCCCTGTGGTGCGGCCGGGACGCCCTCAAGAACGGCGTCATCCTCGCCAACGGCGACACCGTGCACCCCGTCTCCGTCGAGAAGACCCTGCTGGCCGCGCGCGGCGACGGCAAGAAGATCATCCTCGCCCTCGACACGGTGAAGTCCCTCGCCGACGAGGAGATGAAGGTCGTGGTGGAGGACGGCAAGGGCGTTCAGCGCATCACCAAGCTGATGGACCCGGCCGAGGCCACCGGTGAGTACATCGGCGTCACCCTCATCGAGGGCGAGGCGGCCGAGGAGCTGGCCGACGCGCTGAAGACCACCTTCGAGCGCGACCCGGACCTCTACTACGAGGACGGCTACCAGGAGCTCGTCAACCGCGGCTTCAAGGTCGACGTGGAGCCGATCGGCGACGTGAAGTGGGTCGAGATCGACAACCACGAGGACCTGGCCAAGGGCAGGAAGATCGCGTGCCAGTACTGACCCGGCTGATACCCGCGCCGGTCGTCGTCGACATCAGGGCCGGGGCCCTCGCGGATCTGGCGGGCGTCCTCGCCGACCAGCGGATCTCCGGCTCCGGCAAGCTGGCGGTCGCGATCAGCGGGGGTTCCGGCCGGGCCCTGCGGGAACGGCTCTCGGACAGCCTGCCGGGCGCCTCCTGGTTCGAGGTGGGCGGCGGCACGCTGAACGACGCCGTGAAGCTCGCCGAGGCCATGAAGTCCGGGCGCTACGACGCCGTGGTCGGGCTCGGCGGCGGCAAGATCATCGACTGCGCCAAGTTCGCCGCGGCGCGCGTCGGGCTGCCCCTGGTCGCCGTGGCGACGAACCTGTCCCACGACGGGCTGTGCTCCCCGGTCGCGACGCTGGACAACGACGCGGGCCGGGGCTCGTACGGTGTGCCGAACCCGATCGCGGTCGTCATCGACCTCGACGTCATCCGCGAGGCCCCCGTCCGCTTCGTGCGGTCCGGGATCGGGGACGCGCTGTCCAACATCTCGGCCGTGGCCGACTGGGAGCTGGCCCACCGGGTCAACGGCGAGGACATCGACGGCCTGGCCGCCGCGATGGCCCGGCAGGCCGGCGAGGCCGTGCTGCGCCACCCCGGCAGCCTGGGCGACGACGCGTTCCTCCAGGTGCTGGCGGAGGGCCTCGTGCTCACCGGGATCTCGATGTCGGTGGCCGGTGACAGCCGCCCGGCCTCCGGCGCCTGCCACGAGATCAACCACGCCTTCGACCTGCTCTTCCCGCAGCGGGCCGCCAGCCACGGCGAGCAGTGCGGGCTCGGCGCGGCGTTCGCCATGCATCTGCGCGGCGCCGTCCAGGAGTCCGTACGCATGACCCGGGTGCTGCGGCGCCACGGGCTGCCGGTCACCGCCGAGGACATGGGCTTCGACGTGGACGAGTTCGTCCGGGTGGTGGCGTTCGCGCCGAAGACCCGGCCGGGCCGGTACACGATCCTGGAGCACCTGAACCTGTCCGAGGACGGCATCAGGGACGCGTACGCCGAGTACGTCAGGAGCGCCGAGGTCTGAGGGGACGGGCCCGGTTTGACCGGCTGTGCCGGGCCCCGTAGCCTTGACCGTCGGCGTTTGTTCGCCACACCTCTGAGCACCCACCTCCCGCTCGTACGGGAGAGGCCGCTCGTCCACTCCGGATCGTCATGGGTCCCCGGACCCGTGCGAGCGGCTGGCTTCAGAGGTTTCCGCTTCGAGTGAGAGTGAGATCCGCGTGTACGCCATCGTGCGCAGCGGTGGCCGCCAGCACAAGGTTGCTGTCGGCGACATCGTTGAGGTTGACAAGATTTCCACCGCCAAGGTTGGCGACACGGTAGAGCTCTCTACCCTGCTCGTTGTCGACGGCGACGCCGTGACCAGCGACCCGTGGGTGCTCGACGGCATCAAGGTCCAGGCCGAGGTCGTGGACCACCACAAGGGCGCGAAGATCGACATCCTTCGCTACAAGAACAAGACCGGCTACCGCCGTCGCCAGGGTCACCGCCAGCAGTACACGGCGATCAAGGTCACCGGTATTCCCGCGGCTGCGAAGTAAGGGACTGAGAACACATGGCACACAAGAAGGGCGCATCGTCCACCCGGAACGGGCGCGATTCCAATGCTCAGCGGCTCGGCGTGAAGCGCTTCGGCGGCCAGGCCGTCAACGCCGGTGAGATCCTGGTCCGCCAGCGCGGCACCCACTTCCACCCGGGCACGGGCGTCGGCCGTGGCGGCGACGACACGCTGTTCGCCCTCGCCGCCGGTGCGGTCGAGTTCGGCACGCACCGTGGCCGCAAGGTCGTGAACATCGTTCCGATCGCCGGCTGAATACCCGGCGCTCGTAGAGCGGTATGACGTGGAGGCGGACCTCACTTCCCGAGAGGGGAAGTGGGTCCGCCTTTCGCGTGTTGCCCTTACGGGGGCGAGCGAAGTTTTTCCGCAGGTATGCAACTGGAGGTTCCATCCATGACCACCTTCGTGGACCGCGTCGAACTGCATGTCGCCGCGGGTAACGGAGGCCACGGCTGTGCCTCCGTTCACCGTGAGAAGTTCAAGCCGCTCGGCGGTCCGGACGGCGGCAACGGCGGCCGCGGCGGCGATGTGACCCTGGTCGTCGACCAGTCCGTCACCACGCTCCTCGACTACCACCACCACCCCCACCGCAAGGCCACCAACGGCCAGCCCGGCGGCGGCGACCACCGCACCGGCAAGGAGGGCCAGGACCTGGTCCTGCCCGTCCCGGACGGCACCGTCGTCCTCGACCGCCAGGGCAATGTGCTCGCCGACCTCGTCGGCCAGGGCACCACCTTCGTCGCGGGCCAGGGCGGCCGCGGCGGCCTCGGCAACGCCGCGCTGGCCTCCGCCCGCCGCAAGGCCCCCGGCTTCGCGCTGCTCGGCGAGCCCGGCGAGGCCCGGGACATCGTCCTGGAGCTCAAGACCGTCGCCGACGTGGCCCTCGTGGGCTACCCGAGCGCCGGCAAGTCCTCGCTGATCTCGGTCCTCTCGGCGGCGAAGCCGAAGATCGCGGACTACCCTTTCACCACCCTCGTCCCGAACCTGGGCGTGGTCACCGCCGGCGAGACCGTCTACACCATCGCCGACGTCCCGGGCCTGATCCCGGGCGCCAGCCAGGGCAAGGGCCTCGGCCTGGAGTTCCTGCGCCACGTCGAGCGCTGCTCGGTGCTCGTCCACGTACTGGACACGGCGACGCTGGAGTCCGACCGCGACCCGGTCTCCGACCTCGACATGATCGAGGAGGAGCTGAAGCTGTACGGGGGTCTTGAGGACCGGCCCCGCATCGTCGTCCTCAACAAGATCGACATCCCGGACGGCCAGGACCTGGCGGACATGATCCGCCCCGACCTGGAGGCGCGCGGCTACCGCGTCTTCGAGGCGTCCGCCGTCGCCAGGACCGGGCTCAAGGAGCTGTCGTTCGCCCTCGCCGGCATCATCGCCGAGGCGCGCGCCGCCAAGCCGGTCGAGGAGGCCACCCGCATCGTCATCCGGCCCAAGGCCGTGGACGACGCCGGGTTCAGCGTCACCCTGGAGGAGGACGGCATCTACCGGGTGCGCGGCGAGAAGCCGGAGCGCTGGGTGCGCCAGACCGACTTCAACAACGACGAGGCCGTCGGCTACCTCGCGGACCGGCTCGCCCGGCTCGGTGTCGAGGACCAGCTGCGCAAGGCCGGCGCCCGGGCGGGCGACGGCGTGGCGATCGGCGCCGAGGACAACGCGGTCGTCTTCGACTGGGAGCCGACCGTGACCGCCGGTGCGGAGATGCTGGGCCGCCGTGGCGAGGACCACCGCCTTGAGGAGCCGCGTCCGGCCGCTCAGCGCCGCCGCGACCGCGAGGCGGAGCGGGACGAGGTCGCCGAGGAGTACCGGGACTTCGACCCGTTCTCGTAGGCCGCGAAGAACGACCGCGGGCCCGGTCCCTTCCGGATGACGGAAAGGGGCCGGGCCCGCGGTCGTTTCGTTGAGGGAACCTCAGACCTGGGCCGGCGCCTCGGCGGGGGAGGGGACCGGGGTGCGCTCGGCGAGCGGGACCACCGGCAGCAGGGCCTCCTCGCCCAGGAACACCTTGCGCACCACGCGCTCGGCGGCCCGCCCGTCGTCGTAGTCGCAGTACCGCTCCCGGAACGCCGCGCGCAGCGCCGCCGCCTTCTCGTCCCGCCACTCCTCCGAGCCCAGGATCCCGGTCAGCCGCTCCTGGGTCGTCGCGACGGCGCCCGGGGGCTCGGCCATCAGGTCGAAGTAGGTGCCGCGCACCACCCGGTAGGTCTCCCAGTCGTCCGCGTGGATGACGATCGGCCGGTCCAGGTTGGCGTAGTCGAACATCGCCGAGGAATAGTCGGTGATCAGGGCGTCGGCGGCGAGATAGAGCTGTTCGACATCGCCGTGGGCGGAGACGTCGATGATCCGGCCGCCGGCCTGGAGCTCGGCGAGCCGGCCGGTGGGCTTGTAGAAGTAGTGCCCGCGCACCAGCAGGGTGACGTCCGGGCCCAGGTCCTCGGCCAGCTTCGACAGGTCGAGCCGGGGCGCGAACGACTTCTCGTACTCGCGGTGGGTCGGCATGTACAGGAAGGCGGTCGTGCCGTCCGCGAGGCCGAGCTCCCGCCGGGCCGCCACGACGTCCGCCGCGGTGGCGTTGACCAGCACGTCGTTGCGCGGGTAGCCGGTCTCCAGGGTGGTGTACCGGCAGGGGTAGACCCGCTCCCAGACGGTGGTGGAGAACCGGTTGGAGGACAGGCTGAAGTCCCAGCGGTCGCACCGGCGGAGAAGCTTCTCCATGTCCATGCTGGTGGACGCCGGGTACTGCGCCTGGTCGAGCCCCATCGTCTTCAGCGGGGTGCCGTGGTGGGTCTGGAGGTGGATCTGCCCCTCGCGCTTGACGATGGTGTCGCCGAAATTGACGTTGTTCGTCAGGTACTTGGCGCGGGCCATCACCGCCCAGTACTCGCGTGAGCCGACGATCACCTTCTCGACGCCCTTGGGCACCCGGTCGCGGTGTTCGGAGCGCACCGCCCAGACCCGGCGCACCTGCGGCGCGAGCCGGCCCAGCTCGGCCTCGATGGCGGCCGGGTTGCAGGAGTAGCCCCGGCCCCAGTACGCGGAGAACACGGCCAGGTTCTCGTCCACCGGCATCCGCAGCTGTGACCGGTAGAACATGCCGAGGGCCGCCCGCTTGGCCCGGCCGATACGGGCCTGCCCGCCCAGCCGCGCGCGGTGGCGGACGTTGTTGGCGCGGGTCAGACCGAAGAACGCGGAGTACGAGTCGACGCCGAGCAGCGCGTACTTGTAGCCGCGCCCGCCCGCCGGCCGCTCGAAGCCCTCCGGGAGCCGCGCCCGGTAGTCCTTCGCGGCCCGGTGGAAGAACTCGGCGCGCGCGTTGCGCGGCAGCCGGCCCGGCTTCTCCAGCACGGTCAGGAAGTGGTCGACCATCTTCCGGAACAGCGCCGGGCGCCAGGAGTCGAGGTCCGGCCGCCCGTCCAGGAACGCGAACACCCGGTCGTACTGGTCGAAGACGTCGAAGTGCTTCCGGCTGACCGTGCGCAGGATGTTGCCGCCCTCACGCCGCTGCCGGTACATCACGCAGGAGCGGTCGAGCACCGCGATGCGCTCCGCCGCGATGAGCGAGCTGTACGTCCACGGCGCGTCCTCGTAGTAACCGGGCGGGAACTGGAAGCCGTGGCGGGTGACGAAGTCGCGGCGGTACGCCTTGTTCCACACGATCTGGAGCAGGTCCAGGAGCTGCGGGCGCTCGGCGAGCGAGAAGACGGCCGGGCCGTCCTCGGTCATCAGGTCGGTGCGCTTGTTGCGCAGCAGCCGCCCGTCCCAGTAGGTCCGGGTGTAGTCGTAGACCAGGATGTCCGGGTCGCCGGTCGCGTCGAGCCGGGCCGCGATGGCCGAGAGCGAGCCCGGTGCCAGGGTGTCGTCGCTGTCCAGGAAGAGGACGTAGTCACCGGTCGCCTGTTCGAGCCCGGCGTTGCGCGCACGGCCCAGGCCGACGTTCTCCGTGAGGTGCAGCACACGCAGCCGGTCGTCGCGGGCCGCGTATGTGTCGAGGATCGCACCGGAACCGTCCGGGGAGCAGTCGTCGACGCCGATGACCTCGACGTCGGCGAAGTCCTGCCCGAGCACGGAGTCCAGACACTCCCCGATGTACCCCTGCACGTTGTACGCAGGCACGATGAGTGTCAGTCGAGGCATCGTCCACCAGTTCCAGAGGGCTGTCCGCAGGGGCTTCACGAGGGGTGCGGTCGGACCGTGCGACAGTGGTCGGCGTCCGGCACCCGGACAGCGTAATTGATCGCCCCGGCCGCACCCGGGGGGTGCCTCGGGCCTTCCACGTAGGGTGGAACGCCGACGGGGCACAGCAGCTGACAGGAGACGCACGACATGACCTGGATGGTTACGGGTGGGGCGGGGTTCATCGGCGCGCACGTGGTGCGCGCGATGCTCGCCGGTGGTCAGCGGGTGGTCGTGTTCGACGACCTGTCGACCGGCAGCGCCGACAAGGTGCCCGAGGGCGTTCCCCTGGTGACCGGCACGGTCCTCGACCGCGAGGCCCTGGACGCGGCGATCCGCGAGCACGGGGTGACCGGTGTGGTGCACATCGCGGCCAAGAAGCAGGTCGGCGAGTCCGTCGAGCGGCCTCTCCATTACTACAAGGAGAACGTCACCGGCCTGGAGGTCCTGCTGGAGAGCATGGTCGCCGCGGGCGTCGGCCGGCTGGTGTTCTCCTCCTCGGCCGCCGTCTACGGCATGCCCGACGTCGACCTCGTCACCGAGACGACGCCGTGCGCGCCGATGAGCCCGTACGGTGAGACCAAGCTGATCGGCGAGTGGATGATCCACGCCGCCGCCAAGGCCCACGGGCTGCGCGCCGCCTCGATGCGCTACTTCAACGTGGCGGGCGCCGCGTCGCCGGAGCTGGCCGACGGGGGCGTCTTCAACCTGGTCCCGATGGTCTTCGAGCGCCTGGAGGCCGGCGAGGCCCCGCGCATCTTCGGCGACGACTACGACACGCCCGACGGCACCTGCGTCCGCGACTACATCCATGTCGAGGACATCGCCTCCGCCCACCTCGCCGCCGCCCGCCGGCTGGAGGAGGCCGAGGCCGGTACGGACCTCACGCTGAACATCGGCCGCGGCGAGGGCAGCTCGGTGCGCGAGATGGTCGACCGCATCCTCAAGGTCACGGGCAACGAGGACGCCGCCGTCGAGGTCTCCGCCCGCCGCCCCGGCGACCCGGCCCGGGTGATCGCCTCCGCCGACCGCATCCGCGAGGAGCTGGGCTGGTCGGCGCGGTACGGGGTGGACGAGATGATCGAGTCCGCCTGGCAGGGCTGGCGCCTGCGCCACCCGTAAGCACGGCCGTACGAAGGGCCCGGCACCGCTCCACGAGGACGGCGCCGGGCCCTTCGCGTACGGCGGGGCGGTCCGGGTTACGGGGGGCCGTCACTTTTCCCCTGATATAGCGTTAATGGACGTTTTGTCGCGGAAGATGTGAGGGAAGCTCAGTAAGGTCCCCTAGGTAGCGGCCCTGGCGGCCGCCGTCACATCTCATCGTGGGGGCAGGAAACTGTGAAGGCTCTCGTACTTTCCGGTGGGGCCGGCACCCGGCTTCGTCCCATCACCCATACCTCGGCGAAACAGCTGGTCCCGGTCGCCAACAAGCCGGTGCTCTTCTACGGCCTGGAGGCCATCGCGGAGGCCGGCATCACCGAGGTCGGCATCATCGTGGGCGACACCGAGGAGGAGATCCGCGCGGCGGTCGGCGACGGTTCGCGCTTCGGCATCGATGTCACCTACATCCCGCAGGCCGAGCCCCTCGGCCTCGCCCACGCGGTCCTGGTCGCCCAGCGCTTCCTGGGCAACGACGACTTCGTGATGTACCTGGGGGACAACTTCATCGTCGGCGGCATCGCGGACCTGGTCGAGGAGTTCCGCGCGGACCGGCCCGACGCGCAGATCCTGCTGACCCGGGTGCCCGACCCGACCTCGTTCGGCGTCGCGGAGCTGGACGGGGACGGCAGGGTGGTGGCCCTGGAGGAGAAGCCGGAGCACCCCAAGAGCGACCTCGCGCTCGTCGGCGTCTACCTCTTCACCCCGGCCGTCCACGAAGCCGTCCGCTCGATCCGCCCCTCCTGGCGCGGCGAGCTGGAGATCACCCACGCCATCCAGTGGCTCATCGACCGCGAACGCGACGTGCGCTCCACCATCATCCGCGGCTACTGGAAGGACACCGGCAACGTCACCGACATGCTGGAGGTCAACCGGACCGTCCTGGAGAGCGTCGAGCCGTGCACCGACGGCGCCTACGTCGACGGCGAGAGCGAGATCATCGGCCGGGTGCTGATCGAGCCGGGCGCCCGGGTCACCCGCAGCCGGATCGTCGGGCCCGCTGTGATCGGGACCGGGTCGGTGATCAGCGACGCCTATGTCGGCCCCTTCACCTCGGTCGCCCAGAACTGCCGCATCGAGGACAGCGAGATCGAGTACTCCATCGTCCTCGGGGGCGCCTCCATCGACGGGGTGAGGCGCGTGGAGGCCTCGCTGATCGGCCACGACGTCGAGGTGACGCCCGCGCCCCGCAGCCCCTCCGCCCACCGACTCGTCCTCGGCGACCACAGCAAGGTGCAGATCTCCTCATGACCGGTACGCGCATCCTCGTCACCGGAGGCGCCGGCTTCATCGGCTCCCATTACGTCCGTACGCTGCTCGGCCCGGACGGCCCCGGCGACGTCTCCGTCACCGTGCTCGACGCCCTCACCTACGCGGGCAACCCGGCCAACCTGGACGAGGTCCGGGGCCACCCGGGCTTCGCCTTCGCGCACGGCGACATCTGCGACCCGGAGCTGGTGGGGCGGCTCATGGCCGGACACGACCAGGTGGTGCACTTCGCCGCCGAGTCCCATGTGGACCGCTCCATCGACGGCGGCGCCGCCTTCGTGCGTACGAACGTCATGGGCACCCACACCCTGGTCCACGCCGCGCACGAGGCGGGCGTCCGCACCTTCGTCCACGTCTCCACCGACGAGGTCTACGGCTCCATCGAGGAGGGCTCCTGGACCGAGGACGAACCCCTCGCGCCCAACTCCCCGTACTCCGCGTCCAAGGCGTCCGGCGACCTCATCGCCCTCGCCCACCACCGCACCCACGGCCTCGACGTCCGCGTCACCCGCTGCTCCAACAACTACGGGCACCACCACTTCCCCGAGAAGGTCATCCCGCTCTTCGTCACCAACCTCCTGGAGGGACTGCCCGTCCCGCTGTACGGCGACGGCGGCCATGTCCGCGACTGGCTGCACATCGACGACCACGTCCAAGGCATCGAGCTCGTCCGCACCCAGGGCCGCCCCGGCGAGGTCTACAACATCGGCGGCGGCACCGAACTCTCCAACAAGGAGCTCACCCGGCTGCTCCTGGAGGCGTGCGACGCCGACTGGGACACCGACGTGGTGCACGTCGAGGACCGCAAGGGCCACGACCGCCGCTACTCCGTCGACTGCACGAAGATCCGCGAGGAGCTGGGTTACGCGCCCCGCAAGGACTTCGCGGCCGGCCTCGCCGAGACCGTCCGCTGGTACCGCGAGAACCGCTCCTGGTGGGAACCGCTCAAGGAGAGGGCCGCCCTGTGAGGCCGCGCTGGCTGGTCACCGGGGCCGGCGGCATGCTCGGCCGGGACCTGACGACCGCCCTGGCCCGCGAGGGCGCCACCGTCGTCGCGGCGGACCGCGAGGCCCTGGACATCGCCGACCCGGCGCAGGTCCGCGCCGTCCTCGACGCCCACCGGCCCGCCGTCGTCGTGAACTGCGCCGCCTGGACCGCCGTGGACGACGCGGAGAGCCGGGAGTCCGAGGCGCTGCGCGTCAACGGCACCGGACCCGCCGTCCTCGCCGACGCCTGCCGCACCCACGGCAGCGTCCTGCTGCACGTCTCCACGGACTACGTGTTCGCGGGCGACGCGGACCGGCCGTACCCGGAGGACGCCCCGACCGCCCCGCGCAGCGCGTACGGCCGCACCAAACTGGCCGGGGAGCGCGCGGTCCTGGAGACCCTGCCGGACACGGGCCACGTCGTGCGGACGGCCTGGCTCTACGGTGCGGGCGGCCCCAACTTCGTCCGTACGATGATCAGGCTGGAAGCCGTCAAGGACACCCTCGACGTGGTGGACGACCAGCACGGGCAGCCCACCTGGACCGTGGATCTCGCCTCCCGGCTGGTCCTGCTCGGCCGCGCCGCGCTCGATGGCACCGCCCCCGCGGGCGTCTACCACGGCACCAGCGGCTCCGCGACGACCTGGTACGGCCTGGCCCGCGAGGTGTTCCGGCTGCTGGGCGCCGACCCGGACCGCGTCCGTCCGGTCGACAGCGCCGCCTTCGCCAGGCCCGCGCCCCGGCCCGCGTACAGCGTCCTCGCGCACGACCGCTTCCGGGCCGCCGGCATCGCCCCGGTCCGCGACTGGCGTGCCGCGCTGCACGCGGCCTTCCCCGCGCTCCTCGCCGCCGAACGCCCCGGTCAGCGGCCGGCCGGGCTGAACGACGGCTCGCCGGCCCGGACCCCCGGGACCGCCGGACCGTCCGCGCGCAGCCGCGCGTAGTACGCCTCGCACTCCGCGTACGAGGGCAGCAGCCCGCGCTCCTCGGCCTCGGCGAGCTTCGGGGCCGAGGCGTCCTTCGGGGACAGCAGCGGCGCGATGTCCGCCGGCCACGCGATGCCCAGGTCCGGGTCGAGCGGGTCGACGCCGTGCTCCCGCTCCGGCGCGTAACCCTCGGAGCAGAGGTACAGCACGCACGCGTCGTCGGTCAGCGCCATGAAGCCGTGCCCGAGCCCCTCCGCGAGGTAGACCGCCCGGTGGTCGGTGTCGTCCAGCCGGACCGCCTCCCACCGCTTGTACGTGGGCGAGCCGGTGCGTACGTCCACGATCACGTCCAGCACCGCGCCCCGCACGCACTTCACGTACTTCGCCTGGCCCGGCGGCACGTCCGCGAAGTGGATCCCGCGCAGCGTGCCCCGCCGCGAGCGGGAGAAATTGGCCTGCGCGAGCCCCAGCGTGTGCCCGGCCGCCGCGCCCAGATCCGCCGCCCGGAACCACTCGTGGAAGCTGCCGCGGTCGTCCGGGAAGACCGTGGGCTCGTGCACCCAGGCCCCGGGAACGGAGAGCCGGCGCATGCGATCACATCCTGTTCGCACTCCGCGGAGCCTCCTGCCGGCCCCGGTGTCTCTGCCCAACGAGTCCGGAGACCGAACAGACACGGAACGGGACAAAAGGCGACGAAAAGGTTTCTGTGCTGTTTCCACGGTGCGGAACGCGAAGGCGCCGGATTCCGCTCTCGCGTAGATTGCGGGGTCCAGCGAGCGAATGCGGGGGACCGGGTGTCAGGGGCAAGGCAGGGCGTGACGGAAGCCCGCAGGATCGTGGTCAAGGTCGGTTCCTCCTCCCTCACCACCGCCGCCGGCGGCCTCGACGCCGACCGCGTCGACGCCCTGGTCGACGTGCTGGCCAAGGTCCGCGACGGCGGCGAACGCGAGGTCGTCCTCGTCTCCTCCGGCGCCATCGCGGCCGGACTCGCCCCGCTCGGACTGCACCGCAGGCCC
Organism: Streptomyces sp. NPDC097595; assembly: GCF_044761525.1. NCBI lineage: Bacteria > Bacillati > Actinomycetota > Actinomycetes > Kitasatosporales > Streptomycetaceae > Streptomyces > Streptomyces sp. NPDC097595. The sequence continues at coordinate 484,729 of NZ_JBIWCN010000003.1, forward strand.
AAGGACCTGGCCCGCCAGCAGGCCGCCGCCAGCGTCGGCCAGGGACTCCTGGTCGCCCGCTACACCGCCTCCTTCGCCCGCTACGGCATCCGCGTCGGCCAGGTCCTGCTCACCAGCAACGACACCAGCCGCCGCGCCCACTACCGCAACGCCTACCGCACCCTCGACCAGCTCCTGGACATGGGCGCGCTGCCCGTCGTCAACGAGAACGACACCGTCGCCACGGACGAGATCCGGTTCGGCGACAACGACCGGCTCGCCGCCCTCGTCGCCCACCTGGTCCGCGCCGACCTGCTGGTCCTCCTCTCCGACGTGGACGGCCTCTACGACGGCGACCCGAGCATCCCCGGCACCACCCGCGTCGCCCAGGTCACCGGCCCCGCCGACCTGGCCGGAATCAGCATCGGCAGCGCGGGAAAGGCGGGCGTCGGCACCGGCGGCATGGTCACCAAGGTGGAGGCCGCCCGGATCGCCACCGCCGCAGGCATCCCCGTCGTCCTCACCTCCGCCAGCCACGCGGCGGACGCCCTCGCCGGCCGCGACACCGGCACCTACTTCCACCGCACCGGCCGCCGCTCCGCCGACCGCCTCCTCTGGCTCGCCCACGCCTCGACCCCGCGCGGCTCGCTGACCCTGGACGACGGGGCGGTGCAGGCGGTCGTGGAGCGCCACAGCTCACTGCTGCCGGCCGGGATCGCGGCGGTCGAGGGCGAGTTCACCGCGGGCGACCCGGTGGAGCTGCGCGATCTGCGGGGCCGACCCGTGGCGCGCGGGCTCGTCAACTTCGACGCCAAGGAGATGCCGCGGCTCCTCGGCCGCTCCACCCGCGACCTCGCCCGGGACCTCGGCCCCGCCTACGAACGCGAGGTCGTACACAGGGACGATCTCGTCCTCCTGCACGGCTGACGCCCCCGAAACGGCTGAAAGTCCAGCCATCGGACCGGGACCTTCACGAAAACCGCCCCACATCGGGCCGCGGGCTGGTCCACTTTGTAGCAGGGAAACTGCGGGGTACAGCAAAAGCAACACATCACAGGAGGCCGCCGGTGAGACGAGCGCGCCCGGGGGCGCCGCCCCGAGGAACGGGTGGCCGCACCCTGACCAGTGTGGGAGCGGGGGCCGGCTTCGACGGGAGCGGACCCGCGGACCGGAGGGACGAGCGCCCCGCCCGGCCGGAGCCGAGACCGGCCGGCCAGGAGCACGCCCCGTCGAAGCTGTGGCACGTCACCCTCTGCGTCTCCGGGAACGAGTTCCCGCTGAAGGAGGTCAGGCGCGGACTCGAACAGCTCGCCCATGACCACCCGTTCCTGCTGACCAGCCGCTACGCCAACGACCACGCGGAGATCCGCTACTGGGAGGAGGCCCGCGACCTGCACGACGCGGCGGCCGTCGCCCTGCGGCTCTGGGGCGAGCACCGCTCCACCGCCGGCCTGCCGCCCTGGGCGATCGTCGGCCTCGAAGTCATCGACCGCGAGACCTACCACCAGCGCGTCGCCGAGGGATACGGGCCGCCTCCGGCCGCCCCGGTCGGCGTCCACCCGTACTGACCCGGCCGCGCCGGTGAGACGGCCGTCTCGCATCACGGGATGCGTGCGGAATGCCCGCAGGGCGCGCACTACTCTGCGGGCATGACCACGCTCTCGCCGTACGACAACATGTCTCCCGTGGCCCAGGCCGCCTACCGGGCCCGCTCCGCCGCCGCCGACATCGCGCCACTTCCGCGCGCGGCCAAGGACGACGCGCTCCTGGCGATCGCCGACGCGCTGGAAGTACGGACGAGCGACATCCTCGCGGCCAACGCCGAGGACGTGGCGCGCGCCCGCGAGGCGGGGACCAGCGAATCCGTCGTGGACCGGCTCACCCTCACCCCGGAGCGCATCCGCGCCATCGCCGCCGACGTACGGGACGTCGCCGCCCTGCCCGACCCGGTCGGCGAGGTCGTCCGCGGCTCGACCCTGCCCAACGGCATCGACCTGCGCCAGGTCCGGGTGCCGCTCGGCGTCGTCGGGATCATCTACGAGGCCCGGCCCAACGTGACCGTGGACGCCGCCGCCCTCTGCCTGAAGTCGGGCAACGCCGTCCTGCTGCGCGGCTCCTCCTCCGCCTTCGCGTCGAACACCGCCCTGGTGCGGGTGCTGCGCGACGCCGTGGGCGGCTCCGGCCTGCCGGCCGACGCGGTGCAGCTGGTCCCGGGCGAGAGCCGGGACTCGGTGCGCGAGCTGATGCGCGCCCGGGGCCTCGTGGACGTGCTCATCCCGCGCGGCGGCGCCTCGCTGATCCGCACGGTGGTCGAGGAGTCCACCGTCCCCGTCATCGAGACCGGCACCGGCAACTGCCATGTGTACGTCGACGCGCAGACCGACCTGGACATGGCCGTGGAGATCCTGGTCAACTCCAAGGCCCAGCGCCCGAGCGTCTGCAACGCCGCCGAGACCCTCCTCGTCCACAAGGACATCGCCGACGCCTTCCTGCCGCGCGCCCTGGACGCCCTGGCCGAGGCCGGCGTGACCGTGCACGGCGACGAACGGGTGCTGGAGTACGCCGAGGGCTCCAAGGCCACGGTGGTCGCGGCGACCCCGGAGGACTGGGAGACCGAATACCTCTCGTACGACATCGCGGCGGCCGTCGTGGAGTCGCTGGACGCGGCCGTGGCGCACATCCGGCTCTGGTCCTCCGGCCACACCGAGGCGATCGTGACCACCTCGCAGGCGGCCGCCCGCCGCTTCACCCAGCTGGTCGACTCCACCACGGTGGCCGTCAACGCCTCGACCCGGTTCACCGACGGAGGCCAGTTCGGTTTCGGCGCCGAGATCGGCATCTCCACGCAGAAGCTGCACGCCAGGGGCCCCATGGGCCTGCCGGAACTGACGTCGACCAAGTACATCGTCACCGGCGACGGCCATGTGCGGTGACCCGGTGACAGGCGAATGCGCCGTCTCCCTGCCCAAAGCGGTCCGCCGGGGCTAGTCTGAAACCGTGGCGGACGACGTGGGGGGCAGGCCGTATCCGAACGGCTGGGAGCCCGACGACGACCGCGGGGGCGCGGACGAGGACTTCGCCTCCGTGGTGTTCGACGAGGACTTCGTACGGGCCGCCGAGTTTCATGAACCGACCGCCGTCGAGCGGCTGTTGGCGGCGGCCGAGGCCCGCGCGGAGGCCGACGCCCGGCACGCCGGTGGCCGCGGCGGCCCCTACGACGACGAGCTGCACGACGAGGGCTACGGTCCGGGCGGCTACGGCGGCCCGGACGGCTACGACCCGCTGGACGCGGACTTCCACGAGCACGGGCCCTATGGGCGCCACGGCGGCGCCCTCCGCCCGTACCGGGGGGCGGCCCGCTGGCACCGGCCGGTCGCCTGGATGCTGGCCGTCCTGATGGGCGTCGGCATGGTCGCCCTGGCCTTCAGCGCCGTCTACCGCAACAGCTCGGGGGACCGGCAGGACCAGGTCCCGCCGCCCGCCTCGACCGGCGTGGACAGCGCGCCGGGGCCCGGCCCCGGCTCCGCTCCCTCGGACGCGGACGACTACTCCCGCCCCATGGTCTCCGCCGTCCCGCGCACCCCCTGACCTCCCGCGCCCCGGCCGGACCCGTCCCGCGTCCGGATCCCCCGTCCGGCGGTCCGGTGGAACTCCCCGGTGGTTGCCGGGCGTCACCGCGTTTACCGTCGTCGTGATCGACCCACCCTGAAGGTATGACCCCTCCTCCGCCCGAAGAGGGGACTTCTCACGGAGTCGGGAGAAGTCATGGCACACCGCGGAGATCCACCCGACGGCCCGGCGGAGAACAGCGCGCACGGTCCGGACGACGAGTACGGCTCACTCGTCTTCGACGAGTCCTTCGTACGGGCCGCCCGGCTGCAGGAATTCTCCGCCCAGGAGCGCATGGGGGAGCACGCCCGGGCCGTCCGCAGCCTGCCCGGGCGGGCCTACCGCAACGGCTCCCGGATCGCCCTCGCCCTGATGGTCCTCATCGCCCTGGCCTTCGGCACCGCCGTCTTCATGGGCCTGAGCCACCCCTACGAGACCCCGGCCGCCGCCCGGAAGCCCGAACCGCTGCGGATGACCCTCGTCCCCCTCGCCCCGCGCGGCCCCGTCCCCGCGGGCACCCCCGCCGCCCTCTTCGCGAGCAGCCCCGCCGCGCACTACCCGAAGGGCCGGGACGGCATCAGCCCGCCGCCCGCCCGGCACACCGCCGACTTCTCGGAGAGCGAGGTCAGCGCCGCCCTGGCCACGGTCAAGGACTACCTGGCCGCCTCCTCGCTCGACCCCGACGTGCTCAGCGGGAACGCCGTGCGCCCCGTGGAGGCGCTGCTCGACCCGGACCAGATGGAGCAGTTCGACCGCAGCGTCGACGAGCCCTACGACGACGGGCAGCACGCCGCGTCCGGCTGGCTCGTCCGCTTCGACCCGGTCCGGGTCACCCCGGACCCGGAGGTACGGGTCCGGGGCACCCTGCGCTACACCCAGACGGGCTCCGACGCCCTGGAGGTCGTCTCGGACCACACCTTCACGTACGCCCTGCGCCCCGCCGTGTCGGGCCCTCAGCCGAAGGGCGGCGCCTCCCTGTTCACCGTGCGGCGGGAGATGCGCTTCCGGTTCGACCGGGAGGACCTGCGGTTGCACCGGCTGGAGGTGCAGACCAGCTATCTCCAGGCGGGCCCGCAGTCCTGCCCGGCCGACGCCTCGGGCGCCCTGCGGCCGCTGCTCGCCGGCCAGCGGGCGGTCTCGCGCGCACCGGCGGGCACCGACCCGTACGCCACGGGCCGGCCCGTCGCCGCGCTCTGCGGGACGCTGGAGGTCAGCTCCCTTCCGCCGACGGCCCCTGCGAGTCCTCAGGGTTCTCCGTAGCACCGCCCTTGGCGCCGCCCGTAGCACCGCCCGTAGCACCGCCCGTAGCACCGCCCTTGGCGCCGCCGCCCGCGCCGGTGAACTTGTCGCGCAGCTTGCCGCCCAGGTCCCCGGCGCCGCCCGCGATGTCGCCGACCAGCTTCATCAGCGGATCCTTGCTGTTGCGCACCGAATCGGCGTAATGCGAGGCGGACTCCTTGAACGAGTCCGTCACCGAGGTGTCCTTGTCCTCGTCCCGGCGCGGGTAGTGGCCGTCCAGGATCCGCTGGTAGTCGCGGGACTCCGACCACTTCTTCAGCTCGGCGGCGCGGACCGTGGTGAACGGGTGCGAGCGGGGCAGCACGTTGAGGATCTTGAGCACCGAGTCGCGCAGGTCGCCGGACTTCTCGTACTCGTCGGCCTGGGCGAGGAACGCGTCCACGTTCATCTCGTGGAGGTGGTTGCCGCCGGCGATCTTCATCAGGCCGCGCATCGACGCCTGTATGTCCTGGCCGGCCAGGAGACCGGCCCGGTCCGCCGACAGCTCCGACTTGCGGAACCACTCGCGCAGCGCCGTCACGATCGCCATGATCGCGACGTTGCCCAGCGGGATCCAGGCGACCTTGAGCGCCAGATTGGTGAGGAAGAGCAGGATCGTGCGGTACACCGCGTGACCCGACAGGGCGTGTCCGACCTCGTGGCCGATGACCGCCCGCATCTCCTCCTCGTCCAGCAGCTCCACCAGACCCGTGGTCAGCACGATGATGGGCTCGTCCAGCCCGATGCACATGGCATTGGGCTTGGGGTCCTGGTTGACGTACATCGGCGGGACCTTCTCCAGGTCCAGGATGTAACAGGCGTCCCGGAGCATGTCGTTGAGGTGCGCGAACTGGGCGTCGCTCACCCGGACGGAGTCCGACAGGAAGAGAAGGCGCAGGCTGCGCTCCGGCAGCAGTCCGCTCAGCGCCTTGAAGACGGTGTCGAAGCCGCTCAGCTTGCGCAGCGCGACCAGCGCGGAGCGGTCCGCGGGGTGCTCGTAGGCCCGGGAGGAGATCCCCGGGAAACGCTTGCGCTGCCTGCTCGGTACGCGGTCCTGGCTCTCGTGGCTGCTGGTCATGACATGGGCCCCCTGTGTTCGTACGAGACGTCGCTCGCCCCCTGACGCCGCCCAGCCTAGGTGCTGGGGCTACGGTGTGCGGGGGGCTGTGGATAACTGAGGAGACGCCCGACATGCCGCACACCGTTGCTCTGTTCGCCGCCGCATCCGGGGACCAGGGGCCGGGCAACACGATCCGCATCGTGCTGGTCGCCTCCCTGCTGGGAGCCGCCCTGCTGGCCTGGTTCCTGCTGCGCGGATACCGCAACGACGACAACAACGACTGAGTCGGCGTGAGCGTGCCCGGGGCACCCGCATACGATGTCCGCGACGTCTTCCCCCGACTCCCGATCGATAGGTCCTGCCGAAGATGAGCCTCACGAGCACCGCACACCAGCTGGTCACCGTCGCCGCCGAGGGCGAGCACGGCGGCAATCACGAAAGCCTCAGCCCCTACCTCACCGGTGGCGGTGCCTTTGTCGTGCTTCTCCTCCTTCTGTGGATCACCACGCGCTTCAACCGCGACCGCTGAGGCAGAGGCGCACAGCTGTGCCAGTAGGCTCTGCACGCATGGGAGAGCAGGAAGTGCCTACCGGCCGCGGAAAACGCCGACTCGGCGTGATGGGCGGGACCTTTGACCCGATTCATCATGGACACCTGGTGGCGGCCAGTGAAGTGGCCGCCCAGTTCCACCTCGACGAGGTGATCTTCGTACCGACCGGGCAGCCGTGGCAGAAGAGCCACAAGGAGGTGTCCCCGGCGGAGGACCGTTATCTGATGACGGTCATCGCGACGGCGTCCAACCCGCAGTTCTCGGTCAGCCGGAGCGACATCGACCGCAAGGGCCCCACGTACACGATCGACACCCTGCGGGACCTGCGCGAGGCCCACGGCGAGGCGGACCTCTTCTTCATCACCGGTGCCGACGCGCTCGCCCAGATCCTCACCTGGCGCGACGCCGACGAGCTGTTCTCGCTCTCCCACTTCATCGGCGTGACCCGGCCGGGCCATGTGCTCACGGACGACGGGCTGCCGAAGGGGGGCGTCTCCCTGGTGGAGGTCCCCGCGCTCGCGATCTCCTCGACGGACTGCCGCGCGAGGGTCGCCCAGGGCGAACCGGTCTGGTACCTCGTGCCCGACGGCGTGGTCCGCTACATCGACAAGCGCCAGCTGTACCGCGGCGAGTGAGCCACGGAAAGGGGCACCGGTGAACGACCGACAGAACCCGTACGACCCGTACTACCAGCAGCCGCAGATCATCGGCTACGACGAGTACGGGCAGCCGGTGTACCAGCAGCCGGGGCAGCAGCAGTACGACCCGTACGCGCAGCAGCCGCAGCAGCAGCCCGACCCGTACGGTGGCCAGGCGCCCCAGGGCGGCGGCCAGGGTTACGGCTACGACCCGTACGCCCAGCAGCGGCCCCCCGCGCCGCCGCAGCCGTACGACCCCTACGCGGCCCAGCCCCAGCAGGCCCCGCAGCAGGACTACGGCTACGACCGGTACGGGTACGACACCGGGCAGCAGCAGCCCGTCCACGACACCGGGCAGCAGCCCGCCGCGGTCGACACGACCCAGCAGTGGAACATTCCGCAGCAGGCCGCGGCCCCGGCACCCGCGCCCGCCCCGGCACCCGCGCCCGCCCCGCCCCGTGAGCCCGAGCGGCCTCCGGGACCGGAGGCGGCCGTGCCCGGGCAGCGCCGGGGCGACGACTACCGCACCGAGCAGTTCGCCTTCATCGAGGAGCCCGACGAGGACTCCGAGGACGTCATCGACTGGCTCAAGTTCACCGAGAGCCGCAGCGAGCGCCGCGAGGAGGCGCGCCGCCGGGGCCGCAACCGGATCGTCGCGCTGCTTGTCGTCGGGGTCCTGGCCGTGCTCGGCGGCGTCGGCTACCTGTGGTCGGCGGACAAGATCCCCGGCCTGTCCGGCGGGGAGAAGGAGAACACCGCGACGACCGGTCCGCAGCGCCGGGACGTCATCGTGGTCCACCTCCACAACACCAAGACCGGCGGCACGTCCACCGCCCTGCTCGTGGACAACGTCACCACCAAGCAGGGCACCACGGTCCTGCTCCCCAACTCCCTCGCCGTCTCCGACGAGGACGGCACCACCACGACGCTCGGCAAGTCGGTCGAGGACGACGGCACGTCCGGGACCCGGGACTCCCTGGACACCCTGCTCGGCACCGACATCAGCGGGACCTGGCGGCTCGACACCCCGTACCTGGAGAACCTGGTCGACCTCGTCGGCAACATCGAGGTCGACACCGACACCGCGGTGCCGGGTGCCAAGAAGGGCTCCGGCGACCTGGTCAAGAAGGGCGAGGCGCAGACCCTCAGCGGTCAGATGGCCGTCGCGTACGCCACGTACCGGGCGCCCGGCGAGGCCGAGGCCAAGCAGCTGATGCGGTTCGGGCAGGTCATGCGCGGGGTGCTGCGCAAGATGTCCGACGACCCGAAGGCGGCCACGGTCACCGTCCAGACGCTGGCCCAGATCCTCGACCCGTCGCTGCCCGAGAAGGACCTCGGCGCCTCGCTGGCGAAGCTGGCCGAGCACGCCAAGATCGGCGATTACAAGACGGCGCTGCTGCCCGTGCAGGACGACGGGACCCTCACCGACGCGGCCACCGAGAGCGTGGTCAAGGACATCCTCGGCGGCACGGTCAAGGCGCCGTCGGCGGACGGGGTGATCCGGGTCGGGATCAAGAACGCCACCGGTGACACCGGCTCCACCGAGTCCGCCCGGGGCAAGCTGGTCAACGGCGGTTTCGCCTTCGTCAACAGCGGGAAGGCCGACGCGGCCGCCTCCTCGCAGGTGGTGTACGCGGAGGCGGCCGACAAGGAGAAGGCGACCCAGGTCGCCAAGACCCTCGGACTGCCGATGAGCGCGGTCGAGAAGGGCAAGCCGGCCGGGAACGCGGACGTGTCCGTCCTCCTCGGCCAGGACTACAAGCCCGAGTAGCCACGGAGCGGTCGCGGGAGGTCCGGAGCCGAGCGGCCCGGGCCTCCTCGCGCGGCGCGCGGGCTGGCCACGGAATACGGCTGCGTGGGCGGGCGGTTCCCCGTGAGACCCTAGGGGTCTATCCGACCGACGACGAAAGCCTGCTTGTGACCGCCACTGACCGCTCCATCGAGCTCATCAACGCCGCCGCTCAGGCGGCCGCCGACCGGCTCGCGCACGACATCATCGCCTACGACGTCAGCGACGTGCTGTCGATCACCGACGCCTTCCTGCTGGCCTCGGCCCCCAACGACCGCCAGGTCAAGTCGATCGTCGACGAGATCGAGGAGCGGCTCCAGAAGGAACTCGGCGCCAAGCCGGTCCGCCGCGAGGGCGACCGTGACGCCCGGTGGATCCTCCTCGACTACGTCGACATCGTCATCCACGTCCAGCACAGCGAGGAGCGCGTCTTCTACGCGCTGGAGCGCCTGTGGAAGGACTGCCCCGAGCTCGACCTGCCCGAGGACGCGGTGAAGACCCGCGGCAAGGCCGCCGAGCACGCGCAGCTCAACGGCGGTACGGAAGGTGAGCAGAGCTGAACGGCAGCAGCAGCGGCAGGGGCCGCAGGATCGTCCTCTGGCGCCACGGCCAGACGGCATGGAATCTGGAACGCCGGTTCCAGGGCTCCACGGACATCGAGCTGACCGAGACCGGCGTCGCGCAGGCCCGCCGGGCCGCCCGGCTGCTCGCCTCGCTGAAGCCGGACGCGATCGTCGCGTCCGACCTGCGGCGGGCCGCGGCCACGGCAGCCGAGCTCGCCGCGATCACCGGGCACGACGTGGTGCACGACGCGGGTCTGCGTGAGACCTACGCGGGCGCCTGGCAGGGCCTGACCCACGAGGAGATCGTGGAGCGGTACGGCGAGCAGTACGCCGCGTGGAAGCGCGGCGAGCCCGTACGGCGCGGCGGCGGCGAGCTGGAGACCGAGGTCGCCGACCGGGCGGCCCCCGTGGTCCTCGGGCACGCCGAGAAGCTGCCCGACGGCGGCACGCTCGTCGTCGTCAGCCACGGCGGCACCATCCGGACCACCATCGGCCGGCTGCTGGGCCTGGAGGCGCACCACTGGGAAGGGCTGGGCGGGCTGACCAACTGCTGCTGGTCCGTGCTCGGCGAGGGCGCCCGCGGCTGGCGGCTGCTGGAGCACAACGCCGGCACCCTGCCCGAGCCGGTGCTCGGCGACGACACCTGATCCGGCCGTCGCCGGCCGCCTCCGGGGCGGTGGGGGCCGGATTTCACTTTCCGGCTGGTCACAGGCTAAAGTTCTTCTTGTTCGCAGCGCGGAAGCGCAGGGAAACACAGCGGACAGCGGGGCTATAGCTCAGTTGGTAGAGCGCTTGCATGGCATGCAAGAGGTCAGGAGTTCAATTCTCCTTAGCTCCACAATCGGAAATCCCGTCCCCACCAGGGGGCGGGATTTCCGCATGTGGTGCGGTCACTGGTTCCGAGTGCCCCGGCGGTGTGCCCGCAGCGCGGCGAGCAGCTCCCTGCTCTCCTCGTCGGCCGGGGTGTACGTGACGATCCGGCACTCGGGCAGCCCGTTGATGGTCAGCGACACCGAGGTCATCCGTATCTCACCGGCCACCGCCCAGTGCCGGAAGGTCTTCACACGCCGCCCCGGCGGGACGACGTCCCCGCTGCGCCACAGCTTCGCGAAGTAGGGGCTGGCCTCCGACAGCTGCGCGATGAACGACTCCCACGCGGGCTCGCCCACATGGCGCCCGTAGCCGCTGCGCAGGGTCGCCGCCATCAGGGGCAGCTCCTGGTCGCGGTGCACGACCGGACAGTCCTCCTCGGACGCCGTGAACAGCGACCACAGCGCGTTGCGGACCGTGGTGTCCGGCATGACGGGGATGCCGAAGAGGTCCCGGTAGCCCGGATTGGTCGCCAGCACGTCGTAACGCGCGTTGTAGACGACGGCGGGGAGCGGGTCGAGCGCGTCGATGATGCCCTGGACCTCCTCGCCGACCTCGAAGGCGTCGGACTCCCTCTTCGGCAGGAAGGCGACGCCCGCCAGCTCGTACAGGTGCTCGCGCTCCGGGGGGTCCAGCCGCAGCGTCCTCGCCACCGCGTCCAGGACCTGCGGGGACGCGTTGATCGGGCGGCCCTGCTCCAGCCACGTGTACCAGGTCACGCCGACGCCGGAGAGCTGGGCGACCTCCTCGCGCCGCAGTCCTGGGGTGCGCCGCCGTAAGCCCGGGGCCATGCCCACGTCGGCCGGGGTCACCCGGGCCCGGCGGCCGCGCAGGAAGGCGGCGAGCTCCGGCCGCCTGCCCGTCGCCGGTCCGCTCCGGCCCGTGCGCTGTTGTGCCGTTGCCGTTGCCGTCCGCTGTGTCGTCACCGTCACGCCCCCATCGTCGGTGCTGCGCCCGGCCGTTGCCAGGTGCTGCCAGTACCAGCATCAGTGGGCTCTCGTTACCCGTATGCGTACGGCACCAGCCTGGAATCCATGACCGCGACATCCGAGACGACGGCCTCACGCTCCGTCACCAGTAAAGCTCCCGCCACTGACAAGGCACCCGCACGGCTGCTCGCCGTGGTGCTCACGGCCCAGTTCATGGCCATGCTCGACATCTTCATCGTCAACGTCGCCGCCCCGACGATCCGTACCGAACTCGGCGCGTCCGGGGCCGGATTGCAGCTGGTGGTGGCCGGATACACCATCTCGTACGCCGTCCTCCTCGTCGCCGGTGCCCGGCTCGGGGGCGTGTTCGGCCACGGCCGCGCGCATCTGGCCGGGCTCGCCGTCTTCACCGCGGCCTCGCTCGCCTGCGGACTGGCGGCGGACTCGGGCCAGTTGATCGCGTTCCGGGTGATCCAGGGTGCGGGCGCCGCGGTGATGATCCCGCAGGTGCTCAGCCTGATCCAGCAGCACTTCACCGGGGCGGCGCGGGTGCGCGCGATCGGTGCCTACAGCGCGGTGCTGGCCACGGGGGCCGCCGCCGGGCAGGTCGTGGGCGGGGTGCTGGTGAGTGTCGACCTGTTCGGGGCGGGCTGGCGGCCCGTCTTCCTGGTCAACGTGCCGATCGGGCTCGTCCTGCTGGTGCTCGGCGCGCGAGTGCTCCCGGGTGAACCGCGCACCGGGGAGGCCCGGCGGGCGGCGCGGGCGCGCGGCTTCGACCCGGTGGGCCTGGTCCTCCTCGCGGGGGCCGTCACGCTGCTGACCGTGCCGCTGGTGCTCGGCCAGGAGCTGGGCTGGCCGGACTGGACGTGGGCCTGCCTGCTCGCCTGCGCGGTGGTCCTCGCCGGCTTCGTGGCGTACGAGACCCGGCTCGCCGCGCGCGGGGGTGCGCCCCTGATCGCGCCCCGTGTGCTCCGGTTGCCCGGAATCGCCGTGGCGGCGGTGCGCATCCTGCTGGTGATGGCGGCCAACGCGGGCTTCCTCTTCACGCTGACCCTGCACCTCCAGGGCGGCCTCGGTTACTCGGCGCTGCACGCCGGGCTGATGTGCGCGCCGACCGCGGTGGCCTTCGGCGCGGCCGGGCTGACCTGGCGACGGTGGCCGGCGCGGCTCCAGCGGTACTTGGTGCCCGGCGGGTTCGCGGTGCTGGCCGCCGGGGTGACGGTGACCGGTCTCGTGCTGCGGGGCGGAGGCGATGGGAGCGTCGTGTTGTACGCGGGTTTCGTGCTCATCGGCGGGGGTATGGCTCTCGCGTTCAGCCCCAACCTCGCGGGCGCCCTGGCGGACGTACGGCCCCAGGACGCCGCCGACGCCAGCGGTGTGCTGGTGACCGTGACCCAGCTCGGGCAGGTCATCGGCGTCGCCGCCGTCGGCACCCTCTTCCTCAACCGCCTCGCGCCGGGGCCTCAGGGGTCGGGGCACGCGCTGTGGGTCTGCGAGCTGGCCCTGGCCGCGGTGGCGTGCGCGGGGGCCGTGGCGGGGCTCGTACGACGGCGGCGGCGTGCGGGAACGGCGGTCGGCTGACCCCCTTGCGGGGTCATGGCAGAATCGGACCGCCGGAGGGGGCGACGGACCGAACGGGAGGGTGTGCGCGATGCCTGGGAGCCGCCACGAGGTCCCGCAGCCGCCTTTCTTCCGCCGGGGCCGGAGCTGATCCATGGGCGCTCACAGGCGGAAATGCGACTGGTGCGGCAGCGGTACGCCCATCGTCAGGGACATGGACCCGGTCAACGCGGACTATCAGTACTGGTGCGAGGAATGCGCACGGGCACTGATCATAAAAGGCGACCCCATCGAGACCTACCGGGAGCTTGAGGGGGAGCCGATCTACGGCCGGCTCCTTGAGGAGCACTGCACCCTCAAACGCTTCTACTCCTTCGCCACGGCCTGACCGCTTCCCCTCCTCCGGCGCGGGAAAACCGGTCGGACAGGAATCGATTTGGTGGACGGCCCGGGTGACCGGTACTGTTCTCGATGTCGCCAGGGAGACCGGGCGGCACGACGAGGGGCTATAGCTCAGTTGGTAGAGCGCTTGCATGGCATGCAAGAGGTCAGGAGTTCAATTCTCCTTAGCTCCACAGTGAAGAAGGAACGGCGGGCCATCCCAATGGGGATGGCCCGCCGTTCTGTGTGCGGAGGCCGGTCAGCGGGCTATTGCCCGGAGGGGGACCGGCCCGGTGCGGTACCCTGACGCCATGCGTGCCGTAGCCCTTCTGCTTAGCGAGCCGCGCTGATCAGTCCCGACCGGTGAGAACGCCTGGTCGGCATCAGCGCGGCGTCCCCTCCTGTGCGAGGGGATTTTTCGTTTCCCAGGACATGTGTCCGTAGACGTGGATGCCGGCAGATGACGATCGATGGAGCTTTGAGGATCATGAGCGAGACGAATACCGCAGCGGACGCCGCTGCGCCGCACCGCTACACGGCAGCGATGGCCGCCGACATCGAGGCACGCTGGCAGGACTTCTGGGACGCCCAGGGCACGTACGAGGCGCCCAACCCGACCGGTGACCTGGCGGGCGACCCGGAGCTGGCCGCCCGGCCCAAGAAGTTCATCATGGACATGTTCCCGTACCCCTCGGGTGCGGGGCTGCACGTCGGCCACCCGCTGGGCTACATCGCCACCGACGTCTTCGCCCGCCACCAGCGCATGACCGGGCACAACGTCCTGCACACCCTGGGCTTCGACGCCTTCGGCCTGCCCGCCGAGCAGTACGCCGTGCAGACCGGCACGCACCCGCGGGTCTCCACCGAGGCCAACATCGAGAACATGACGGCGCAGCTGCGCCGGCTGGGCCTGGGCCACGACAAGCGCCGCTCGTTCGCCACGATCGAGTCCGAGTACTACAAGTGGACCCAGTGGATCTTCCTGCAGATCTTCAACTCCTGGTACGACACCGAGGCGGACCGCGCCCGGCCCATCGCCGAGCTGGTCGCCCAGTTCGAGAGCGGCGAGCGCGCCACCCCCGACGGCCGTGACTGGTCCGCGCTGAGCGCCGCCGAGCGCGCCGACGTCCTGGGCGAGTACCGGCTGGCCTACGCCTCCGACGCGCCGGTCAACTGGTCGCCCGGCCTGGGCACCGTCCTGGCCAACGAGGAGGTCACCGCCGACGGCCGCTCCGAGCGCGGGAACTTCCCGGTCTTCAAGGCGAAGCTGCGCCAGTGGAACATGCGCATCACCGCCTACGCGGACCGGCTGCTGAACGACCTGGACGGGCTGGACTGGCCCGAGGCGATCAAGCTGCAGCAGCGCAACTGGATCGGCCGCTCCGAGGGCGCACGGGTCGACTTCCCGGTCGACGGCGCGGGCAGCGTCACCGTCTTCACCACCCGCCAGGACACCCTGTTCGGCGCCACCTACATGGTGCTGGCGCCGGAGCACGAGTTGGTCGAGCGGATCATCCCCGCCGCTTGGCCCGAGGGCACCCACCCGGTCTGGACGGGCGGCCACGCCTCCCCGGCCGAGGCGGTCACCGCGTACCGCAAGCAGGCCGCCTCCAAGTCGGACGTCGAGCGCCAGGCCGAGGCCAAGGACAAGACCGGTGTCTTCACCGGCGCGTACGCCACCAACCCCGTCAGCGGCGAGCAGATCCCGGTCTTCATCGCCGACTACGTCCTGATGGGCTACGGCACCGGCGCGATCATGGCCGTCCCGGCGCACGACGCCCGCGACTTCGCGTTCGCGCGCGCCTTCGAGCTGCCGATGCGCTGCGTGGTCGAGCCGTCGGACGACCGCGGCACCGACGCCTCGACGTGGGAGGACGCCTTCGCCTCGTACGACGCGAAGCTGGTCAACTCCGCCAACGAGGAGATCTCGCTGAACGGCCTGGGCGTCGCCGACGCCAAGGCCCGTATCACCGAGTGGCTGAAGGAGCACGGCGTCGGCGAGGGCACCGTCAACTTCCGGCTGCGCGACTGGCTGTTCAGCCGCCAGCGCTACTGGGGCGAGCCCTTCCCGATCGTGTACGACGAGGAGGGCATCGCCCACCCGCTGCCCGAGTCGATGCTGCCCCTGGAACTGCCCGAGGTGGACGACTACTCGCCGCGCACCTTCGACCCGGACGACGCCGACACCCAGCCCGAGACCCCGCTGTCGCGCAACGCCGAGTGGGTCAACGTCACGCTGGACCTGGGCGACGGTTCCGGTCCGCGGAAGTACCGCCGCGAGACCAACACCATGCCCAACTGGGCCGGTTCCTGCTGGTACGAGCTGCGCTACCTGGACCCGAACAACTCCGAGGAGCTGGTCGACCCGGCCATCGAGGAGTACTGGATGGGGCCGCGCGAGGGGCAGCCGACCGGCGGCGTCGACCTGTACGTGGGCGGTGCGGAGCACGCCGTGCTGCACCTGCTGTACGCGCGCTTCTGGTCCAAGGTGCTGCACGACCTGGGCCACGTCTCCTCCGCCGAGCCGTTCCACAAGCTGTACAACCAGGGCATGATCCAGGCGTTCGTCTACCGGGACAGCCGCGGCATCGCGGTCCCGGCGGCCGAGGTCGAGGAGCGCGACGGGGCGTTCTACTACCAGGGCGAGAAGGTCTCCCGCGTCCTGGGCAAGATGGGCAAGTCCCTGAAGAACGCCGTCACGCCCGACGACGTCTGCGCCGAGTTCGGCGCGGACACGCTGCGCCTGTACGAGATGGCCATGGGCCCCCTGGACGTGTCGCGGCCCTGGGACACGCGTGCGGTCGTCGGCCAGTACCGGCTGCTGCAGCGGCTGTGGCGCAACATCGTCGACGAGGAGACCGGCCAGGTCACCGTGGTCGACTCCGAGCCCGGCGAGGACACGCTGCGCGCGCTGCACAAGGCCATCGACGGCGTCGGCGGCGACATGGCCGGCATGCGCTTCAACACGGCGATCGCCAAGGTCACCGAGCTGAACAACCACCTGACCAAGGCGGGCGGCCCGCTGCCCCGCCCGGTCGCCGAGGCCCTGGTACTGCTGGTGGCGCCGCTGGCCCCGCACATCGCCGAGGAGCTGTGGCACCGGCTGGGCCACACGGAGTCGGTCGTGCACCAGGACTTCCCGGTGGCCGACCCGGCGTACGTCGTGGACGAGACCGTGACCTGCGTGGTGCAGGTGAAGGGCAAGGTCAAGGCGCGCCTGGAGATCTCCCCGTCGATCACCGACGAGGAGCTGGAGGCCCTGGCCCTGGCCGACCCGGCCGTCGTCGCCGCGCTGGGCGGCGCGGGCATCCGCAAGGTGATCGTCCGCGCGCCGAAGCTGGTGAACATCGTTCCCGCGTAGTCGCGGAGACGGGTGGGGGCTTTCCCCTACGGGCAGGTTGGGGGTTCCGGTGGAACCCCCAACCTGCCTGTTCCGTTTACGGTGGAGAGGACCGGTGTACGTGTACCGGAGGCCGTCACACCATCCGAGGGGCGCTCATGGAAGCCGTGATCCTGATTCTGGGGCTGCTCGTCGCCTTCGTGGCCCTGGGCGCCTACGCGACGGTCAAGGTGGTCGGGGCGGCCCGGCGCGGCGTCGACCGCACGATCACGCAGGCGCGCCGCACCGTCGAGGAGACCACCCTGCGGGCCAAGAGCTACGGCCAGCTGGGCGTCGGCGGTGAGTTGGCACAGCTGCGCCTCTCGCTGCGCACGTCGATGCGCGCCACCCAGGACGCCCTGCGGGCGGGCGTGGCCGAGGACGCGTCGCTGGCGGAGTCCCTGGGCCTGTTCGACCGGCTCAGCGTGCACGGGCACGAGCTGGACGCGGAGCTGAAGGCGCTGGAGCGCGAGCCCGACAAGGCGACGGTGGCCTCGCGGCTGCCGGGCCTGAGGAAGCGCACCGAGCAGATCACCGGGTCCGCCGACTCGCTGCGCTGGGCCGCCCGGGACCGGGCCCACAAGTTCGCCGACGACGAGCTGTCGGCGCTGAACGCGCAGATCGATGTGGAGGCCGGGGCGCTGCGGCACTGGACGACGGCCTCCGGTGAGCCCACGGCGGCCCAGGGCCCTGGTCAGGGGCCGGTGGCGCCGGGGGACTGGGGCGGGGAGCCCGATGCGCCCGAGGCCATCACCGCCCGGGACCCCCGGCAGAGCACCGCCTACCCGTGGCAGAAGACGGCCCGGCCGGAGACCACCAACTGAGCGGCGCTCCTGGGGGAGTACGCCGCGACCACCCGTGACCGAGGGTGGCAGGATGCGATGTGAAGCGACCGTGACTGATCGCTCGCGCGGGGTCGGACTGCCTAGTCGGCGCGCCTGCGGGTAACCTCCGGGGCATGTCCCGCCATGTCGCGATCGTCACCGATTCAACGGCCTACCTGCCGCCCGACACGATGCGGCGGCACGGCATCACAGCGGTGCCGCTGACCGTGGTGCTGGGCGATCAGGCCCTGGAGGAGGGCACCGAGATCTCGGCCCGTTCGCTGGCCCTGGCCCTCCAGAAACGCCGCTCCGTGACGACGTCCCGGCCCAGCCCCGAGGTCTTCGCCGCCACCTACCGGGCCGTCGCGGAGGCCGGTGCGAGCGGCATCGTCTCGCTCCACCTGTCGTCGGAGTTCTCCGGTACGTACGACGCGGCGGTGCTCGCGGCGAAGGACGCCCCGGTGCCGGTGCGCGTGGTCGACACGGGCATGGTCGCCATGGCCCTCGGCTTCTGCGCCCTGTCCGCAGCCGAGACGGCCGAGGCGGGTGGCGGCCTGGACGAGGCGGTGGCGGCGGCCGAGAAACGTGCGTCGGCCACCTCCGCGTACTTCTACGTCGACACCCTGGACTACCTGCGCAGGGGCGGCCGGATCGGCGCCGCGCAAGCCCTGCTGGGCTCGGCCCTCGCGGTCAAGCCCCTGCTCCAGCTCGACGGCGGCCGGATCGAGCTCCTGGAGAAGGTGCGGACGGCCTCGAAGGCCATCGCCCGGCTGGAGGAGATCGTCGCCGAGCGCGCGGGCAGCGGGCCCGTGGACATCGCGGTGCACCACCTCGCGGCGGCCGAGCGCGCGGAGCGGCTGGCCGAGCGGCTGCGGGAACGCGTGCCCGGCCTCGCGGACCTGCACGTCAGCGAGGTCGGCGCGGTGATCGGCGCGCACACCGGGCCGGGGCTGCTGGGCGCGGTGGTCTCGCCGCGCTGAGATACCCGGCGGCCGGCGCCCGCTGCCTGGCGCCCGGCGAAGGCGTCACTCTCCGGAGTGGGCGAGTTATGCACAATGAGCCCGTTGTCCACGGAAATCGGCTGTGGCCAGCGGGATTCGGCGGGGATGCCTAGCGTCCTGGTCCATGGCTTCCCGATCACATCGTGCAACCAGCGGACCCGGCGGACCGGGTGCGGGCCCCGGCCGCGCCCCGGATTCCGACGGGCGCCTGCGACGGGCGGCGCGCCCCGGACCGGGCCGCCGACGCCGGACCACGGCCCGCGCGGAGGCGGTCGCGGCGGCGCGCAGCCGGGCCGACGCGCTGATGGCGGGTGGGTCCGGGGGGCGCGTCGCGCGGTGGGGTGTCGGCGCGGCGGTGCCGGTTGTGGCGCCACCTGTGGAGGAGACCCGTACTGCGGGCGTTGACGGGGAGGCGCCCGCGGGTGTGATGGGCGCGGCACCCGTGGGGCGGTGGGCGGCGGCCGTGTTCGCGGTGCGGGAGCGGCTGCCGATGTGGGTGCAGCTCCGATGCGGTCTGGAGCCGAAGACCCTGGCCGCGCTCGCCGTGGTGCTGGTCGCGGCCGCCGTGTTCGCCGGGATGCACTTCTGGTCCGCCCGGCCCGAGGGCGTCCGGGCGCCGGACATGGTCGGTGAGGCGGTGCATGCGCCTGCGCCGGAGGCGGCCGCGGACGCGGATGAGGAGGGCGGTGGGCGGCCCGAGCCGTCTCCCGGTCCCGCCGCCGGTCCGGGCGGGCAGATCGTGGTGGACGTCAGCGGGAAGGTGCGGGACCCGGGGCTGCGCCGGCTTGCCGCCGGATCGCGGGTGGACGACGCGCTGACGGCGGCGGGCGGGGCGCGGCCCGGGACGGACCTGGCGGGGCTCAACCGGGCCCGGGTGCTCATGGACGGCGAGCAGATCGTGGTGGGGGTTCCACCGGCCCCGGTCCCGGCCCCCGGCGTGGGCGGTCCCGCCGCCGAGGGCGGCGGGCCGGTGAGCCTGAACACCGCGACGGCGGAGCAGTTGGAGGGGCTTCCGGGCGTCGGGCCCGTGCTCGCCCAGCACATCGTGGACTACCGCACGCAGCACGGTGGATTCCGGTCCGTGGAGGAACTCCGCGAGGTCAACGGGATCGGCGACCGCCGGTTCGCGGATCTGCGGCCCCGGGTGCGGCCGTGAACGCGGGGGACGCGGGGGGCGCCCTCGGGGCGTCGGGGACGCGCGCGGCGGGGGCCCACGAGGCGCCGGACATTCACGCGGCCTCGGGTAAGCGGCTGGGGCTCTCCGACCCCCGACAGGAGGGCCCGGCCGACCTCCGGCTGCTCGCCCCGGCAGCGGCGGCCTGGGCGGGCGCGGGACTCGCGGTGGGCGCCCCGGGGCGTTGGGCGGCGATGGGGGTGGTGCTCTGCCTGGGGACGGCGATGGTGCTCCTCGCGGTGGGGCTGCGACGGTCTCGTGCGGGGGACGGGGGCGGTGCCGGCGGTGGTGGCGTCGGGGCGCGGGGTGGGGGCGGCGGGGTGCGGGACGGGGGTGGCGTCGGCGGTGACGCCTGGGCGTGGGTCGTGGGTGGGGAAGCTGGTGATGCGGGGGTGCGGGGTGTGGTCGACGGCGGCGCCGTGTCCGGTGCTGGGTGTGCGCGGTGGCGGTTGCGGGCGACCGCTGTCGCGGCGGTGTTGCTCTGTGCGGCGGCCGGGGCGGCGTCCGCCGCTCTGCACGGTGCCGACGCGCGCCGGGGCCCCGTGCCCGGCCTGGCCCGGCAGTTCGCGCGTGTCCAGGCGGAGATCACCCTCACCTCCGACGCCCGGCGCACGTTCCCCCGGGTGCGCGGCGACCACAGCACGCCCGCCTCCCTGCTCCTGGACGCGGAGATCACCCGGCTGACGCGGGCCGACGGCACGGCCGTACGGCTGCGGACACCGGTCCTGGTCATCGTCCCGCCGGGCGGCGCGGCGGCCGCCTGGCAGCGGCTGCTCCCCTCCACCGGCCTGCGGATCGCCGGGCGGCTGGCGCCCCCACTGCACACGGGCGAACGGGTCGCCGCCGTGCTGCGGCCCGAGGGCAAGGCCCCGCCCAGGGTGACCGGGCCGCCCAGCCTCCTCCAGCGCACGGCGGGCCGGCTGCGCGCCGGGCTGCGCGAGGCCACCGACGGACTGGGCCCCGACGCGCGGGCGTTGCTGCCCGGCCTGGTCGTCGGCGACACGTCGCGGGTCACCCCCGAACTGCACGACGCGTTCCGGGCGACCGACCTCACGCACTTGATGGCTGTTTCCGGATCGAACCTGGGCATTCTGCTCGTTCTGCTCATCGGGCCGCCGGGCCGGGCGCTGCGCGTCGAACGCGGGGGACTGGCGCCCAGGCTCGGGATCTCCCTGCGGATGACCGCACTGCTCGGCGGGGGGCTCACGCTCGCCTTCGTCCTGGTCTGCCGGCCCGAACCGAGTGTGCTGAGGGCCGCCGCGTGCGGGCTGATCACGCTCCTTGCCATCGGCACCGGGCGGCGCCGGACGCTGATCCCCGCGCTGTGCGCCGCCGTGCTGTTGCTGGTGCTCTACGACCCGTGGCTGGCGCGCAGTTACGGCTTCGTGCTGTCGGTCCTGGCCACCGGCGCCCTGCTGACCCTCGCCCCGCGCTGGAGCGAGGCGCTGTGCCGGCGCCGGGTGCCGCCACGGCTGGCGGAGGCGCTGGCCGCGGCGGCCGCCGCGCAGGCGGTGTGCTCGCCCGTGGTGGTGCTGCTCGCGTCCCGGGTGAGTCTGGTGGCGGTCCCGTGCAATCTGCTGGCGGAATTCGCCGTGGCGCCGGCCACGGTTCTCGGGTTCGCCGCGCTGGCCCTGGCGCCGGTGGCGATGCCGGCGGCCGGGCTGCTCGCCACGGTCGCGGGGTGGCCGGCGGGGTGGATCGCCTCGGTGGCCAGGACGGGGGCCGCGTTGCTGGCCGCCGTCATCCTGGTCCTGGTACCGGCCGTGCGCTGGGCCGGGCGCCGCCCCTGGGTCTGCTCGGCCACCGCGCTGCTGCTGGTCCTCGCGGTGCTCCGGCCGGTACCGCTGACCCGGGTGCTGACCGGGTGGCCGCCGCCCGGCTGGGCGTTCGCCATGTGCGACGTCGGACAGGGCGACGCCCTGGTGCTCGCGGCGGGGCGGGGCTCGGGCGTGGTCGTGGACGCCGGCCCCGATCCCCGGCCCGTCGACCGGTGCCTGCGCGAACTGGGCGTCAGCCGTGTCCCGTTGCTCCTGCTCACCCACTTCCACGCCGACCATGTGCGGGGCCTCCCCGGGGTGCTGCGCGGCCGGGCGGTGGGCGCGATCGAGACGACGAGCCTGGACGAGCCGCCGGAGCAGGCCGCGTTCGTCCGGAGAACGGCGGCGGGGGCCGGTGTGCCCGTCGTGCGGGCCGCGCCCGGCGAACGGCGGCGGATCGGCGAGCTGGACTGGCAGGTGCTGTGGCCTCCGGGGAAGGTGTCGGCGGGTGCGGTCCCGGCGGCCGGGTCCGTCCCGTACGACGTTCCGCAGGATCCGAACGACGCGAGCGTCACCCTGCTCGTGCGGACCGGCGGGCTCACCCTGCTGCTGCCCGGCGATCTGGAACCGGCCGCCCAGCGGGCGCTGTTGCTCAGCCATCCGGAGCTGCCCCGGGTGGATGTGCTCAAGGTCGCCCACCACGGCTCCGCGTACCAGGACAGCGCCCTGCTGCGGGCCGTCCGGCCCAGGTTCGCGCTGGTGAGCGTGGGCCGGGACAACCCGTACGGGCACCCGGCGCCCCGGACCGTCGACGCGCTCGCGGGACAGGGGGCGGTGGTGCTGCGCACCGACAGGGACGGGGCGATCGCGGTGACCGGTGCGGGGAGCGGGCTGCGGGCGGTGGGGCGGTCATGACGAGGTACGCGACGAGGCGGCGGGCGGCGCTCCCCGCCGCGCACGTGCCGGGAGCCACCGGAGCCACCCGCACCCCCGGAGCCTCCGGGGCTCCGGTCTCAGACCAGCCAGTGTCCGTCCGTCATCAGGTCGCGGCCGGGCTGCTCGTTGGACTCCCGCCAGGCCCGTACCGCGTACGGGGTGAAGCGGAGGTACACCCAGGCGGGGCGCCCCCGCAGGTCCCAGGAGAACTTCGCGGCGAACGCGTCGCCCGACGCCGGCGGAAGGTCCGTGCCCTCTACCACCTCTCCCCTAGCCTCGATCATGACCACGTCGCGGGTGTGGCCCAGGGCGATGTGGGCCCGGCCGTCCGGCGTCAGGTTGACCGCCGTCGGGTTGGCGCGCCGGGTCGCCATCAGCAGGGTCTCCCCGTCCCATACGAACCACAGCGGCACCAGGGTCGGCGCCCCGTCGGCGGAGGCCGTCGACACCCAGGCGTCCGTGTCCTTCTCCAGGCGGTCGAGTACGTCCTGCTTGCGCTGTTCACGGCTGCGCGCCGGTTCCGGAAGGGGCATGCCGCGCACGCTAACCGGCGCGCCGACCACGTAACACCGTCGTCGGACCTAGGACCAGTGGCGCATGGCGCGCGGCCCGGGCGGCGGCGGAGACTGGCCCCATGGACCCGCAGCTGCCGCAGACCATCGACGCCTACCTGGACCGCATCGGCGCCGCCAGGCCCGCGCGCCCCGACGCCCCGGCGCTGCGTGAGCTGCAACTGCGCCATCTCATCGCGGTGCCCTTCGAGAACCTCTCCATCCACCTCGGCGAGGACATCGTGCTGGAGGACGGAGCGCTCCTGGACAAGATCGTGGCTCGCGAGCGCGGCGGCTTCTGCTACGAACTCAACGGCGCCTTCGCCGTACTGCTGCGGGCGCTCGGTTTCCGCGTCACCCTCCTCCAGGCCCGGGTCCACGGCGAAGGGGGACGGCTCGGCATCCCGTACGACCATCTGGCGCTGCGCGTCGAGACGGAGGACGGGACCGGGCCCTGGCTCGCCGACGTCGGGTTCGGCGACCACGCCAGGCATCCGCTCGCGCTCGACGACCGCGCCGACCAGAAGGACCCGGGCGGAACCTTCCGGATCGCGCCGGCCCCGGACGGCGGGGAGTCCGGGGACCTCGACGTCCTCTGCGACGGCACGCCCCGGCTGCGGCTGGAGCGGCGGCCGAGGGAACTGGCCGACTTCCGGGCCGGCGCCTGGTACCACCGGACCTCGCCCGACTCCCACTTCACCCGGGCCCCGGTCTGCTCGCGCAGCACGGACGACGGCCGGATCACCCTCAGCGGTCGCAAGCTCCTCACTACGGTGGGCGGCGAGCGGCACGAGACGCCGCTGGGCGGCGACGACGAGGTGCTGGCGGCCTACCGGGACCACTTCGGTCTGCGCCTGGACCGGCTGCCCGGAAAATCGGACCTTCGGTAACACCTGCGCCCAAGCCGCCGCGACCCGCTCTGTTTGCCTCGAACGCCTCAATGGTGGTCGAATGCATGCTCGTCGGCGGGCCGCTGCTCCGACAACGACGTCTGCCCTCCGGCCCGAGGTGAGCGAGTGCCCGGGAGTGTGTGGAGATGTTCGGCCGTTGGTTCGGAAACAAGGGTGCGACGGGTGCCGCTCGGGGCAACGCCCTCGCCGGGCTGGTGGTGCCGGACTCGGCGGGCGTCCTCAGCTGCCGGGTGCTCGACCCGGTCAACGAGCCCGTGGCGGCGGCGGAGTTCGTACTGACGGACCGCGCGGGACGCAAGGTGGTCCGGGGCGAGACCGACCCGTACGGCAGTGTCATGGCCACGATTCCGGCGGGGGAGTACCGGCTGGCCGTCACGGCGGAGGGGTTCACCCCCTTCCACGGTTCGGCCACGGTCACCGAGGGCGGCCATGCGAGCCTCGGCGATGTGACCCTCCAGATCGCCGCCCCGCCGCAGTTGCCCGAGCCGGGCGACTGGGAGATCGAACCGATGCACTCCCAGATCGGTTTCACCGCCCGGCACATCGGGATGGCCCGCATCCACGGCCGGTTCAACACCTTCGCGGGGGCGGTGCGGATCGCCGACCGGATGGAGGACCCGGCGATGCACGTCGTCATCGACGCGGCGTCGATCGACACGAACGTGCAGATGCGCGACGACCACCTGCGCTCCGGCGACTTCCTGGACGTCGGGCGCTACCCGACGCTGGAGTTCTACAGCGACCGCTTCGTGCACCGGGGCGGGACCCGGTGGGGTGTGAGCGGTGCGCTCACGCTGCACGGGGTGAGCCGTACGGTGACCCTCGACACCCAGTACCTCGGGCTCGGCAACGGCATGGAGGGCGAGTCCCGGGCCGCCTGCCGCGCCACCACGCAGCTGCACCGCGAGGACTTCACGCTCACCTGGCAGACGATGCTGGCCCGTGGCATCGCGGTCGTCGGCCCGAGCATCTCCATCGAGATGGACGTCCAGATCGTCCCGAAGGGCTGAGTCCCCGCCCCCTGGGGCCGGTTCCGTGGGCGCCGGTCCTACGGCGCCTCCAGCCACCCCTCGTACTCCGCCGCGAACGCGTCGAGCGCCGCCGGGTCGAGACGGTGGTCCGGGTCCTCCACGACGACCAGCCACTGGGCGTCCTCGGCGTCGTCCTCGCCGGCCAGAGCGTCCCGTACGAGCTGCGGTTCGTCGGTGACGCCGAAGCGGTCGGCGAGCTCCTCCGCCGCACCCTCGGCGGCATCGTGGTCGGGCAGCACCAGCACGTGTCTCTCATCGCTCACGTGCCCATTCTCAGGTACGGGGGAGGGGGCGGCGGACCCGGCCGCGGCGGGGCTGATGCTCCTATTGCTGTCAAGCGGCTTGGAGCCATTCACGGTAGGCGTGAGTGAGGTCGTCGTTCCTGCTGAGTCCTCTTTCGAGCCTGGAGAT